>DAOWAL010000119.1 GCA_030634615.1 Candidatus Aenigmatarchaeota archaeon
GAACATTTGTTTTATTACTGGACCTCTGTCTGGATCAACAAGACATCCACCTTTATGGTCTATTCGTTTTTCTTTAAAATATCCAGTTGGTGGACACGTAGGCCATAATCCCATTTCACATCTAGTACGTAGTCCACGTTTCACGTTTATGCCTCTGTTATCATTCTCAAGCTTTGCCTGGGAACAAAGTATCATCAATAAAAACTTTTCATTTGGCGAATTACTAAACGCTTGTCCATAGGTACGAATACCAAGAAGTTTCTTTTCATCCATAAGATCAACGAGCGATCCTAAATCTCCCGCATTTCTAGATAGTCTATCTGGTGCCCAAGTAAGAATAGCATTGAATCTCTCTTCTGATATATCACGAATTAATTCTTTAAATACAGGGCGTTTATTCGAGTCTTTAGCTGATTTTGATTCTCGTCTAATATCAACAATTTCAAGATTTTCACGCTCTGCAATTTGAAGCATTTCTTTAACCTGTGATTCAATAGATAGTGCTTGACGCTCATCTGATTCAGTGCTTTTCCGAGCGTACAGGCAGTACTTCATCTTGACATCTGGAGTTAGCGCAAACTTAGTTTGTTTTGATAATGTATTAGTATCCATACCTTAATTAATGACACACTTTGTAGGTTTTGCTAAGCCTTGAATGTCGACAACTTGTCGACAACTTTTTGCTAGTTTTTTATATAAAACAACTATAAAGAATAACTAAAATTCTGTATTCATAGTTATCTTAAATCTATCTGAATCCGCAAGAGGACCTTTTCGTGGAGTTCCTCCAACAATGATATCACCTATATTATGGCAACACCCTGGTGGATTTTCAGATAGTCCCAACACAAGTGTTGAAAATGCATCAGAAAGATCATCATGACTTTCAACCCCAAAGTTTGTTAATTGCCGAATAAGATCATTACATCCCTTTTTAGGAAACAGGATGTGTCCAGAGTTAATCTTGAGCGCAGTTAAAGCTAAGCGAGTTCTTTTGTCCGTTTGTCCGGGACTAAATCCTTGTACGTTAAGTCCGGCACTTTCCAAATGTTGAATAACACCTTTTTGTTGTCCAGCCTCTTCAACTATAAATTTTGGCCATGCCTTTTCACCTTTGAAATATTTGTTTAAAACTTTGCATCTCTCAACTAAAACCGGCGAAGTCAACCGCTCATTTACTGGATTTGGAAGAATGTAAATATACATTTCTCTTTCAATCCAGTATACATATGCGCTTACCATAGCTGTGTAATCTGCTGTGTTTTTTAGAGAAAATGCCAAGTCAATACCGATACAAACTCCTGCGAATGATCTATCTTGTAACGGAAGATCAGAGTAGTACTTAATCCATTTTTTATGTATCACTTGATCAACATCTGGAACAATATTAAGCAGAAATTCTCTTTGCCATTCAATATTATTACCAATTTCCTTTTTTTGAATTTCAATGCTTTCTTTGTCTGGATATTTACCAGACCATAAACACTTACTAGATTTTGTTATAAGTGGAAATTTCATAAATGTACCCAAAGCTCTTTCTTCTTCAACATCTTCTTTCATTCTCATTAGTAGTGAGTCTTCATGTAGTAAATTCCCAATAACAATGAGACGGGTATTTCTATCTCCAGCAGGAATAACATCTCCTCGAAGCCATTTGTATGTTTTGTCTCTACCTTCTCGAGTTCTTGTAGAATTTATATCTTCAACATCATCGCACAAGATAAGATCTGGTCTGTATTGTTTATGTCTTAAGCCTCGAATTCCTTCATCAACAGAAGCAACTTTTATGCGTGCATCAGTATTTGAAAATACAAGCGTAGTTGATGTCCATTCACCATTTTTCCCAGTTTCTAATTCTTCCTTAAATGGTCCTAGGTCTTGTTTTAGGAGATCATTGTTTTCAGCTTCGTCTCTAATATTTCTAAGTGATTGCTTTGCCTGTCCTTGTGTTTTACAGAAAATTAATATATATTTTTTCTTTTGTACGCCAAGGATGGCCCAAAGAGGGTAAGCGGTTGCTACAATCGTGGATTTGCCTGAATTTCTAAAGGATACAATGTATAGATTTTCAGTAGCACTTCTTTCAAGTGTATGGATAATTTCTTTTTGAAAGTCAGCGGTTGGATATGTGACATAATGAGCAAAGTAAAAATTGAAGAAATATAAAAAACTTTTTTTAGTTATTGCTTTTCTGACTTTTCGATCTTTTATCATTTGATTAAAAAGCTCATCTGGCATTGTTTTGTTTGTATTATTTTTCATCTTGATTGGTTGTTACTTTTGGAATAATTGAAGCAAGATCAAATGCTTTACGCACTATTTCTTGTTGAGTAGGAGTTAATTCCTCATCATTAACATCAACCTTTGTTGTCAGCTCAACTTTGTCTTTAAACTTCGGATTTCTGTGGTTAAGCCAAAATCGGATCGCAGAAAAGTTTTTTTCTTTAATAAGAGTGAGAAGCTGAGACTCGCTCATATCATTTACCAAATCTTCACCCTCGGCTAAGGCTTCGTCCATTAACTTGGAAAACTCCTTGTCTTCACGTTTCCACCTGTAAATACTATTGCGAGAAATACCCGTTTTTTCACAAGCCACTTGAACGATTGGAATCTTCTTTAATTCTTCAAGAAAAGAATCTTTTACTTTATTTTTCTTTGACATATAATTTTTGCTTTAGTGTTTGTTAATTTTTCGTATCTTTTGATTGTAAGGTCACAAAAGATTGGTTCTAATTCGACTGCATAGACTTTTCTTTTGAGTTGTTCGCCCGCAATTAATGTACTGCCTGATCCAGAAAAAGAATCAAGGACGATATCACCAGGTTTAGAACATCGACGAATTGCCTTTTCATGAAGTTTTGGTGGTTTGCTTGTTGCATGTTCATAGTTTTTTGAAGATAGACGTTTTACCAACCACACATCAAGTTCATCGAGTGTTTCCTCAAGTAAATTATTACCTGTTGTTATCTCTTTGTTTAAGACTTCATTAAGATTTTGAATATTCTTGGTAATATATGGTTTTCCTTGAACTCCATAGACACATGGTTCATAACATTTATTGAAGGCCACGCCTGGAGTAGGATTTTGTCCGTTTTTAATCCACAAGCACACCCTTTTATTTATGATTCTCAGTTCTTTATAGAGAGTTTGTAAAAGCCATATATAATTTTGATCGCAATAGTAAAAGATGTGAGCATTTTTTTGGGTAACTAGTAATGCAGACTCAAGGCTCTTTTTAAGAAACTCCTTATATTCATTATCACTTCTATTGTCATTTACGTTACCACCGTAATTTTGCTTACCGCCTACGCCTGAATTGTAGTCAACACCACCTTTTA
>DAOWAL010000136.1 GCA_030634615.1 Candidatus Aenigmatarchaeota archaeon
GCATCTTCAGAAGCTGGAGGAGCACTTTCTGCAGCCGGTTCTTCTGTCTGAGCCGGAGCAGATTCACCCTCTGCCTGACTAATACCTTTATCAAGATCACCCATTTTCGCAAGTTCGTTTTCTTTTTTCTTTTCCTCTTCTGCCATATTTGTCACCCCGTTTGGCTTAGCTCGTCTGCAAGCCTTTGAACAAAATTATTATTCTTGTCAATTGTTTTTTCAAGTTCTGAAATTCTGGAATTTACGTCCTTGAACCTCATTTCAAGGGATCTTCCTTTGTTGTCGTCAAGACTTTTTAGGTCGTTTTTAAAAGATCCTAGTAATGAACTGTCTGGACTATTCCTTACCCTATAATTAATTCTATATAACTGGTATAATAAATAGCACATCACAGCTAGCAGAACAATGATGATAAATTCGTACATCATAAGTATATTTTTAGTTAAAATCCTCTATATATATTACTTTTTAGATTTTGGTCTGAATAATTTCATGAGGTTGTATACCCAACCATCTGGTTCGTATTTCTCTTCGAGTAAATGTGCAGCGAGTTTTGAGAATTCTTTGCTCGATCTTGACCCCGGAGAAAAGAGTACAACGGGCATCTTAAGAGCCAGACTTCTAAGAACATTTTTATCCATTGGTATGTTTGAAATGACAGGTAATTCTATTAATTCTTCAACTTCTTTTGGTGTCATTTCATACTTTTCCTTACCAACCATGTTCAGTATAACGCCAAGCGGTTTTGCACCTATCTCAGTTGCTACCTGATGACATTTCATTATATCCATTGTGGATGGTACAAATGGTGTATTTATGAGTAACACTTCGTCTGATGCACGAACAGTCGCAAGTGCTTCTCTGCCAAGACCTGGAGCACCGTCCAGTAGAACAATGTCAACTTTACCGAAAAGTTTTTTGATTGTCGATTTTAAACGTGCTATATCAACACCTTTAAGATCGCTATATGAAAGTGATGATGGTATGACTCTCAATCCACTAACATGGTATTCGTACATTGCTTCCTCTATTTCAGCATCACCAGTTAAAACCTGATTTAATGTAATAGGAGTATAATACATACCAAGGTATAATCCAAGATGAGATGTCGACACATTACAATCAACAATTACAACATCTTTTTTATATTTTTGTGCAAAAATTGCGCCTAGATTGGCAACTACTGTTGTCTTACCAACTCCGCCCTTTCCGGAAATTACTCCAATTACCCTTGTCATCTGACCATATCTTATTTTGATTGTTTAAATTTCTACCATTTCAGACTGCATAACATTTTCGACAGTTCGGTTTCATCTTTTAGCAAGTTAGGAACATCCGGAACGATTTTTAACTTGGAATCCAGATGATGTATGTAATTTAACAAATCTCTTTCTGTCGAAAGTGAAATAAGTGTTGATATTATTCTGAGAACAACATCTGCACTGTATTTTTTACAGAATGCCCTCATATTTGAAAAGAGCACGTAAAGGAAAACGTCTATAAATATATTGGATCCGGATTTTCCTATGAGTTCTTTGTTGTCTCTGTAAAGCAGTTTTATGTTATCATGACTGAAAAGCAATGGGTGGTACTTTTCTAAGAATTTTTGGATATCTCCCCATTTTATTCTGACGAGTGAATCGGGAAACCAGTGATTTTCCTTTGGATTAACCTCATATCTTTCCCTGATATAATCAGGTATCCATTCAAAATTTGCCTTAAGTTTTTTTCCTTCTTTTCTTATGTAGTTTTCCCGAACCATCACTCTGAAAAGCGGGGCACTTAGACCAACTTCATTGTGGTACAGATAATTTGTTTTAATACCCCAGTCAGTCTGTATTTTAAACAGGGACACTCCTTCCTCTTTCCCTGCACAGCTTATCCATATAAGCCAGAAATTCTTATAGTCCGTAATCTTGCTTTTCTTTAGCATAATTATATGAATATACTATTTTTTATTTCCTTATAAAGATTTTCCCTCGAAAATGAGCATTAACTGTTTGTTTAAGGTGTTTGTAAAATTAGGATTTTTTTATAGGAATGTACTATTTATTTAACATCTCTCCGATTTTCTTTAGTTTCTCTTCATTTCTTCTCTTAAGATCAGCATATGCATTGTCTGATATAAGTCCCTGCTGATGCTCTTTTTCTATCAAAGCAAGTACTCTTGTTATACTTGCACGTGACTTTTCCAGTTTTTCCTTTTCCTGTATTTTTTCCACAACAACTGATCTCTTTGCAGCAGGTGCACCGCCAGGTACCTGAAGCCTGAATACCTTGTCAAATACACCCTTCATTCTCTTGACAAATACAAGAAGTATCACTATAGCAGCTACCATGACGAATATCAATATTATGAGCCATGGAGGGAAAACTGTTTCAACCAGAATTTCAACAAATGGCGCTATCGATAGATAATATCTTGCTTTTTCAACAAGTCCCCAGCCTATCTGTATTTCACTAAATGACTCATCGTACATTTTACTTTCAAGATAGCTCTCTGCTTTATCTATTTGATCTTGTATCTGATCCAAGTAAGGTACAACTTCAGTAACGTCTTTTCCGACTTTCTTTGCAGCTTCAATATTTATTTCAAGTTCTATTAGTGCTTTTTTGAGTCTTTCAAGTTCCCATCTTACAAGCTGAGCCCGTGTTTCAAAAAGTGTTAATGTGAATGGTTTTTCGTCCATTGTGACATTACCATCAGCAATTATTGTACCACTGTATTCCTTTGCTTCTGCTGTTGGCGGTATTTTAAGCATTATTGTAAATATTGTAGTATTTCCTGTTGTGAGGTCTGCACTTTCAGGC
>DAOWAL010000081.1 GCA_030634615.1 Candidatus Aenigmatarchaeota archaeon
GTATTACAAGCAGTTGAAATCTTAGAACTTTATGGTCTTGAAACAAAGGTTATAGGAGCATCGCTAAGAAATGCCAGACAAGTCAGAGAAGTTGCAGAGACCGGTGCACAGATAGCAACAGTACCTTTTGCTGTTCTGGAAAACATGATAAAGCATCCAAAAACATTTGAAGGTATCATACAGTTCTCAAAAGACGTTGTTCCAGAGTATAAAAAACTCTTTGATTAAAGCAAGACATGGAACAGATTTTGGAATATGTTTTTAAACTTAGTGAATAAAAGAATCTATAAGTTTGTAGAGGTGATTTCAAATGAACATTTCGATTATAGGAACAGGTTACGTCGGGCTTACAACAGGCGTTGGATTTGCAGTCAAAGGAAATGAAGTTTCATGTGTAGACATTGATGAAAAAAAGGTCGAAAGAATAAACCTCGGTGATTCCCCAATTTACGAGCCATTACTTGATGATTATCTAAAAAGAGTCTTGGACCAAAGAAGGTTCAAGGCGACAACCGATCTCAAATCCGCTGTTATGAACTCAGAAGTCAGCTTCATTTCAGTCGGCACACCTTCAGGAGAAGGCGGCAAAATTGATCTAAAATTCATTGACCAGGTATCAAAGCAGATAGGAGATATTCTGAAAATCAAAGATTTATACCATATAATTGTTGTTAAATCGACAGTTATACCCGAAACAACTGAAAAAGTTGTTCTCAAAAATTTAGAAGAACGTTCAGGTAAAAAGGCAGGAGATGATTTTGGCGTCTGCATGAACCCTGAATTCCTTAGAGAAGGTGTTGCGATGGAAGATTTCCTAAACCCGGACAGAGTTGTCATAGGTTCCATTGACAAAAAATCCGGAGATGTCATAGAAAGACTCTACGAAAATTTCAAAGCACCAATACTCAGAACAAACCTCAAGACAGCTGAGATGATAAAATATGCAAGTAACTCACTTTTGGCAACAAAGATATCATTCACAAACGAGGTTGGAAACATCTGTAAAAAAATCGGAATAGATGTGAATGAAGTTATGAAAGGTGTTGGTCTTGACCACAGAATATCTGATAAATTCCTTAATGCAGGATGCGGATATGGCGGATCGTGCTTCCCTAAAGACGTTGAAGCGCTCATAGGAAAAGGAAGGGACACAGGATACGAACCAAAGCTCTTACAGGAAGTTCACGACACAAACATGAGACAAAAAGTAATAATAGTAAAGCAGCTTGAAGAAAAACTTGGTGATCTGAAAGGAAAAACGATATCAATTCTCGGACTTGCATTCAAGCCGGATTCAGATGATATCAGAGAAGCTTCTTCAATTGAAATAATCAAAAAACTAACTGAAAAGGGAGCAAACATCAAAACATATGATCCTAAAGCAATGGGTCACATGAGAAATGTTTTCCCTGACATTGAATACAGTAAAAGCGCAAAAGAAGCGATAAAGGATTCTGACGCGTGTCTTATACTAACCCACTGGAAAGAATTCAAGGATTTGAGAGAAGAAGACTTTAAAGAAATGAGTAACAGGTTAATAATCGAAGGAAGAAGGATTCTTGACAGAGAAAGAGTATTCGGTTTTGACGGCGTATGTTGGTAAACAAAAATTTAATAATAAAAGTGGTAGGTATTATCCTGCTCCTGATTCTTGTATTTTTCACCATATCAACTATTTTTTCACAACATGACATAATCGAAGATGATGATACTAAACCAGACTTAGTTGCACAATTTACAATATATGATTTATATGATAGAGGGCTGGATTCTACTTTCAAAAAATTGAAAGAAGATGGGTACAGCATAGTAATAGTACAGGTGTTCCCAGACAATGAACAGGGTGTATTTTGGGATTCTAAAATAGCTCCAGTAAATGAGGATTTGTTGAAAAATGCTGTTACATCAGCACATTCAAATGGTTTGAAAATATGGGCATGGGCAAAAACTCTTGACACATTATGGTTATACGATGATAACGATGAATGGAAAGTAAAAGCACTTGAAAGTGATGGATACACGTATGAAACCGGATGGTATAAAAGAATAAGCCCATGTGTTGACGAGCATATATTATATCTAAAAAAACTTTTCAGAGAAATTGTCACGGACTATGAAATTGATGGTATACTGCTTCAGGATGATTTGTATCTAGGAGGGAACGAAGATTTCAGTGAAACGTGTAGGGAAAAATATCTAAGTGATTTTGGTGAAGAACTTTCGAAAGATGTTTTAATGAAAGATAATTATAATGTTTTTTCCACATGGAGAACAGGATATATAACAAATGTAATTTCTGAAATTGGTAATGAAATAAAGAGTGTAAGACCAGAAATTAAACTTGCTGTAAACATATATCCATCATGCGTAACAAACATGCAAGAGTGTTTAAATGATAATTCACAAAACGTTTCAGAAATTGTAAAATATGCTGATTACATTGTTCTTATGGCATACCACAAACTTGATGGAAAATCCGTTAACTGGATAAGTGAAATTACAACTGGTGCCATTGCGATAGCTGGTAAAGAAAAAGTTATAATAAAACTCCAGACAGTTGACTGGAGTACTGGAAATAAGTTGGACAATGATGAAATGAAACATGCAATAGATACTTCAACGAGCAGTGGAGCAGAAATAGTGGCATTTTTCCCTTCTTAAAACTCTGCTCACATATTTTTTAACGTATCGTAATGAAACAACAAATATTTTTTGGAATAATAGTAGTATTGATTTTATCAGCACTGTTTCTTGTTCTACCACAACTCCCGTCAAATAACACACAGAATAAAGGTATAATAATTTTCAACATGGATGACATTCAGGGAAACTGGCTGGAGGATATTTCAAAAACTCTTGTTGAAACACATATAGAAAACGAAGCAGATGTTGTGCTTGGAGTAATACCACAGAACCTCGATAACATGATACCTTACATAAAGGATTGGTACAGTAATCATAAGGACGTTGTCGAGATAGCTCAACATGGATTAAATCATACGGTAGTATACAGAGGGAAAACTTATGACAGGCAGCAAGAACTGATAAAAATGGGGAAAAATATTTTCCTTTCAATTGGTGTTGAACCGAAAACTTTCATACCACCATTCTCAGAGTTGGACAATACAACACTCAAAGTATTGAGTGAAAATGGTTATGAAGAAACATTAACACATACCGGAAAAGGTTACTCATCAGGAAATATTTTGGTAATTTCAAACGTAGTTTTCCTATGTGAATCAGAATATGTCGGCTACAATTGTACAATAAAGAAAACAGAAAAAATAGTCGAAGAAATTGAAAAAAATATAGATGAAAGTGGAGTTGCAGTTATTTTTTATCATATCCAGGATTTTGCGACAGAAGAAAATATATTGGACACAGAAAAACACGAAACACTAAAAGATATTATTTCGTTTTTGAAAAATAGCGGAAAATACGAGTTTATGACAGCAAATGAATATCATCACAAAATATCTTAGAACTACATGCGCTTCATTTCCCATATTTGAGAAGGCGTCATAATAACAGTATCATTCATTGAATTGAACTTAAGATAAGCACTCTTGTACATTTCCCATTTTGTAACATTAACTATACCGTTACGTTGCATTTTTTCATTGTCATATTCCTCTATATCCCAGTTTTCAATGAATACAGGAACTATTGTAATGTTTCCAAATTTTCTCACTCCTGCCCTGTTTTCGGAAGCAATTTCTTCCATTCTATTTAACAAGTATTCAAGTGTGTTAAAGTCTTCGTAATCCATAGATTCGCTGTCCTCGGGGAAACCTACACTGTACTGATAGACATCAAAATCAGTTGTCTGATTCATGATTTCAATATCGTCACCAATATACAGTTCAAAGTACGATTTGAAGCCGAGCTCTTCTAAAGCTCTCATTGTATCTTCATTGACAACACCCATTAACGCATTGAATGAAAATATGGATACGTTTTGTTCTGGAAGAAGTTTATTTATTTTTTCCTCGAGTCTTTCTTTACCAATATGTATTTTTGCTTTTTGTTGATAGAATGGGGTTTTGTGCAAAAACATATCTATTTTAGGAGTGTCTGTACCCTTTTGTAAAATTTCAAAACAGTTGCTCAAGTATATTTTTTTAAGAAGTGTATCAAATACGTCATTATCCTCAAGGTCAGTCGCATAGATACTCAAGGCTGCGGGTATTTCGTTTTCTAAGTGAAACTGTATAAAATGTGAATCTACATTGGTAAGCCATTCTTCAGATATTTCACCATCCAAAGATCCTATGTAAGGAACGAGTATTTTTGTGACATTACCACTCTTAATTTTTTCAACTTTGGATTCAAAATCCATACACGTGTCTTTAACGGATTCACGTATTTCCTTGTCTTCTATTACCTTTACAGTACTATCTTCAATAAATTCAATCGGTACCGTGAAAATATCAGGATTAATAAAATATAACATAACAACTACCACAAAAAGTACCACGATTAATCTTATGATTTTAGAAAAACCTTTTACAAATTCATCATCTGACACGTGCATTATTTCTCCATCCCGATTAAATTAATGTCCTTTGGTGTAGCGTAAAATTCGTCACGATTCCATGTACTGTTCCATCTTCTAGTCCCGCCAATATATTCAAACGTTACCTTGAAAGCAGCAGTTAACCACAAAGAACACCACAAAAATTTTATTATATATACTTCTGGCAAATTAAGAAGCATTCTTTTGTCAATGTACGTCAAAGAAAATACCGTAAATAACAGATCTGCAAAATAGAACCACGTGAAAAATTCTGGGAAAAAGAAAAATAGTACTGGGCCTGATATGAAAATTGGACTGTATACAAAAATATCAAAATATGTCGGCATTAGTGTTGTTAAAAATAATGACTTTGCTTTGAAAAGATTTCTACCGTGTTTGTAAAGACATTGGAATCCTCCGGTGTACCATCTAAAAACCTGTTTACAGTGTCCTTTAAACGTGGATGGGTCTACACATCTGACAAATGCGTTTTTCTGAAAACTTATGCGATGTCCCATCTCAAGTGTTTTCCATGTCATGTCCATGTCTTCAACATTAGTACCTTCAGGGAATTTTCCTACCTTTTTTAGGAAAGATGCTCTATAAGCAGCACTATCACCACAAACAACAGACACAGCATTCCTGATCATCTGTGCTTCTTTTCTGAAGCAGAAGAAAAGATACTGAAAAACACTTCCCCTAAATATTATTCTTCCAAAAATATTTCTCTGCATAATAGGTGTTGATATGCCTGTAGATATCATAACTTTTTCATCATCAAATGGCTTTACTATCTCTTCTATGTAGTTTTTGGACATGAATGTGTCTGCGTCAAGAAAAATTGCGACATCACCGAGGAAAAAGTTTTTCATTGCATGTGAAAGACTGTGAGATTTTCCCATATTCTTTTCTTTTTCAATAATAACAAGGTCCCTGTATTTTCCTTTTGCCAGTTTACACATCTCAACTGTTCTATCTGTTGAACAATCATCGACGACTATTACTTTTTCAGGTTTTACGGTTTGATTAAAAGCATGATTTATACATTCACCTATATTCAATTCTTCATTGTAAGCCGGTATAACAACATAAACACGATAGTCTTTCTTTTTTACGCTAACTGCTTTTTTTTCATCAGTTGGAACCATGAGCTTAATACAACGATTAATGAAATTGACTTTCATTATTTTTTTGTTGATTTTTTTAAAAGTGCTAAGAATGGATGTTTCAGAACTGTAAAGTCTCGTCAATGGTCTAAAAATGTACATAGAATAAATATTTTTCAAAAA
>DAOWAL010000016.1 GCA_030634615.1 Candidatus Aenigmatarchaeota archaeon
CCTTGGGCTATAATTTTTGCCAAGGTTAAAACACCTTGCCCGCCATATCCAACTACAATAATATTAAATTCTTTATTTGGTTTTTTATCTAGTCTTTTCATTTTGTCATTTGTTTAACTCAATGCTATTTGGAAAGAGCTGTCTGCATACAGTACAACCCCAGCATTTATCTTGGTCAATAGAATACTTGCCTTTGTTTTTTGTTATGTGTTCTGCTGAAAGTGCCTGATTTGCAAAGGACATATCCATAACTTCGCTTGGGTGGCCTTCTGCTGCCGCTAAGTTGATGAGTCTTCCTTCACCGAGAAGGTATATCTTTTTGCCATTTTTGAGTGTGTATTCTTCTACATTGTCTCTTATGACCTTTTTACTCTTTGAAAGTTTCTTTATGTCTGGAATGCTTATTTCAGAATTGAAATGACCAGAGTTTGCAACAACGGCTCCTGATTTCATACTTTTCATATGTTTTCCTGTAATGACGTTTTTATTACCAGTGACAGTTACAAATATATCTCCACTCTTTGCAGCTTCTGACATTGTCGCAACAGAAAATCCGTCCATGATAGCTTCAAGTGCTTTGAGTGAATCGATTTCTGTAACAGTTACATTTGCACCCATTCCTCTTGCTCTCATGGCAACGCCTTTTCCACACCATCCGTATCCTGCGACAACTAAGTTTTTACCCGATACAAGAACTGATGTTGCACGGAATATCCCGTCCAAAGTGGATTGTCCTGTTCCGTATCTGTTATCGAAAAGATATTTTGTGTGTGCGTCGTTTATTGCAATTATCGGGTATTCTAAAATACCGTCTTTGAACATTGCTTTGAACCTTATAACGCCGGTCGTGGTTTCTTCGGTTCCTGCTATTATGTTTTTAAGAAGATCTTTTCTTTTTGTGTGTATTCTTGTTACAAGATCTGCTCCGTCATCCATTGTTATGTTTGGTTTCGAATCCAGAACCTTGTCAAGACACCAATAATAATCTTTGTTGTTAACGCCTCTCCATGCAAAAACTTTGATACCGTCTTTTACAAGGGCGGCTGCGACATCATCCTGAGTACTGAGAGGATTTGATCCGCATAAATATACATCTGCTCCTCCTGCTTTCAGAGTTCTCATAAGAACACCTGTTTCCTTTGTTACGTGCAGGCAGGCTGCTACTTTGATACCTTTCAAAGGTTTTTCTTTGATAAACCTTTTTTTAATATCCATTAAAACTGGCATATGATCTTCAGACCACTGAAGTTTCAGTTTTCCTTGACTCGCTAGTTTCAAATCCTTAACTTTACTCATCGTTAACCACCTCTTGAAATGAATTTACTTTTTAGTTTGTTGGTATAAATATATAACTATGTCCGGCGAGTCAAATCCGATTGTTGAAGCATTTAACAGAGCGGAAGCTTACGACTCTCCTGTTAAAGATATTGAATTAATACAGACGCACATATCCTGGGTTTTTTTAACAGGTGATTATGTATACAAAATAAAAAAACCGGTTGACTTTGGATTCCTCGATTACACATCTCTTGAAAAAAGGAAAAAATTCTGCCAAAAGGAGCTTGAAATAAACAAGATGTTTTCAGAAGATTTGTACATAGATATTGTTCCGATAAGCAAATTTAACGATTCAATAAAAATAAACGGACCAGGTGAAGTCATAGATTATGCAATAAAGATGAAACAGATGCCTCAGCAAAATCTCATGGATAAGTTGCTGGATCTAAATCAAGTTGACACAAAGGCCATGGATAAAATAGTTGACAAACTCATGAGCTTCTATTCAAATACCCAGACATTCACTGACCCTCATTCAGTAGGGTCGCTTGAAACAGTGAAATTCAACTGGAAAGAAAACTTTACACAGACCCGTGATTTTATAGGAAAGACAATTGATGAAAAAACATTCGATGAAATAAAATCAAATGTCGATATGTTCATGGAAAAGAACAAGACACTTTTTGACAAGCGTTTACGCGAAGGTAAAATCAAATGGTGCCATGGCGATCTCCATTCTGGTAACATTTTCATAACACCTGAAGGAAAGATTTACATTTTCGACGCAATTGAATTCAACGACAGATTTGCATGTTCTGATGTTGCAAATGATATAGCGTTTCTTTCAATGGATCTTGACTTCCGTCACAGGAAATTCCTTTCAGACTACTTCATAAAAAAATATATAGAAAAAACCGGAGACAGCGAGATAATGCAGCTTTTGGATTTTTACAAGTGTTACAGGGCATATGTTCGTGGAAAGGTCATCGGATTCAAAATAAACGATCCAACTGTACCAGAACACGAAAAGAAAGAAGCAAGGGATACTGCGAGTATATACTTTAAGCTTGCGTTAGCTTATTCAAAGAATTTCTAAGAAAAATAGAAAATAGCGAGAGGCGGATTTGAACCGCCGACCTCTGGGTTATGGGCCCAGCGAGCACTCCAGGCTGCTCCATCTCGCTGTTGTGTTTAACTTTACTACGGAATTATAAATAGGTTATTGATATTTAAAATAGTAAAAAAGCTGAAAAAGTTTCCAGCGTAGCGAAATATTTATCATTTGTGCCTTTTTGGATGCTTTTCTTCGAATTTATCGTAGAATATACCTTCTAGATAACCAAGAGCTATGAAGAACACAAAGCTCAATGGTGCAAGCATCAAAAAGCGAGTTGTGACAAGGAATATTCCACCCAAAACACCCTGATATGTTAGTTCACCAAGTGCTATTGCAACTGCTAATAGTACTGATAGTAGCAATCCCTTCTTTGCCGAAGTTTTACCGACAAGTTCGTTGTACATTATTGCAAATATGAATGCAAACACTATACCTGCTATTATACCGCCAATTATAGACCCAGGCAATGCAAACATCATACCCATGTCAACAAGTTGTTCTATCGTCATTGGTATTTCTACGTTTTTTGGTAGAGAACCTTGTATTAATTTCATTATCTCGGCTCTGTAAAAAACGTATGAGAGTATGCTAACAATCCCTTGCAGTACACCGTATATTGCACCTGAAACAGCACCTGTTTTTAATATTCGACTCCATTCCATGAAAATAGTATGTTTTTCGTATATTTATTGGTTCTTAGCAAAAATTAATCATGAACAAAAAGGGTATAATGCCTCTCTGGGCAACTTCAATTTTTGGATTTTTGTTCCTTGTAATAGGAGCATATCTTGCAATAACGCTTTTTGCTGTACCACTTGCTTTCTGGTCAGGAATAGTACTGATAATTGTCGGAATTATAATGATTTTCATTACAATGGTTCTAAAATAAGAAAAATGATGATGCAGGATAAAACCTGCATCGATGTTTGGTTTACTCCTCCACTCTAGGTGCAAGAATGAAAGAAAGATTAATCTTGTCTATATCCTTAAATACCATTTTCATTGGATAATCGTTTGCAAATTCCACTGAAACCTTTTCTGAGAATTTAGACGCCTTTATCATCTTTTTAAGGTATTCCAAAGGATATCTTGCTCTCACAGCTTCTGATGCTTCCAAGCTTGTAAGACCTGTTTCACCTTTTTTCAATTCAAGCTGGGATGAGCTTACGTCACCCTTTGCCCACAATTTAAAGAGTTCGGGGTTTGTTTCCATGACAACGGAATCGTCGACAATGTCGGCATCGGATATTCCCTCTTCTAAAACACTTGCGTCCATTTCAATTTTGCCTTTGAAATTGAGCTGATCGAGAGGTGGTTTTTCAGTGTTTATGTTAAGAAGAGGTATTTCGAACTTTCTCTTTCCTTTGCCTTCCATTATTATTTCAAGCATGTTAGATTTATCATCTTTTTTAAGAGTCACCTTTTCACCCGTTTTGATTCTTTTAATGACTGCTACAAGGTTTGCAAGGTTTAATCCAAGCATGTTCTCCCCTGAAACATCAAAATCATTAAAAGCTGATGCAAGGAGCCTGAAATCCACAACTGCAATCATACTCCTGTCCGGTGAAAGTAAAGACAATCCATTTGAATCGACTTTGAATACACCCTCATCTATAATCTCTGCTATTATTGGTATCGAATTTTTCAATAAATCCGCATTTTCTAAACTTATATTAAACATCTAAACACCTCCGATCAAATCTCTTCCTAAATATTATTTCTTCTCCAATTCGCTGACTTTCTTGTACAGTTCCATATCAGCGTTAGTCATATCCTGAAGTATTTCGCCCTGCATTTCAAATCCGTCTTCAGTTGGCATAGCCTGACCAAAAACCCGTACTCTGCTGTTAACTTCAGCTTGCACAGGTTCAGCAAAGACAACATTTATTTTTCCAGTTCCGTCGTCAATTACCACAACATTGTCTTTTTTGTCTATGACAAGACCAACAATTCTTAACCTGACATCGTTTTTTTCGATTTCAGATATTTTTTTCTCTATTGATGCCTGCCTTCTTTGTGGTGTGCTTGCTTCAGGAGTTTCTGACATTAATGAAATATATTAATAAGTTTTAAAAATGTGTGCTCGCCAGGTGATTTTTCAGACCAAAATTACTCCCTGCTGTATATTGCAGTTCTCAGAATCCTCATAGTAATTGAGATTGTACGTAACCATCTCACCCAATACACCGGGATCAACCTCTATCTTATATTTCAATCCGTCAACAGGATCGCTTTCAGCGCATAAGAAATCTGAGAATGAATATGTATCGCCCCCGAGACCTTCGAGATAAACCACGTTTTCGCATCCCGGGCTTTTCACAGTTATGTAATCTATGCCGAACCTTCCAATGTTTTCATGGGCAATCCTTATTTCCCCATCTCCGCATATGTTGGAGTTGTCCCTCAACAGATAATCATCGGAATAAAACCTGATCTCAGATCTTTTTGGTGTGTTCCCGGGGTTCACATAATCCTGCATTTCCTCCAGCTTTTTCCAGCAGTTCTTGAAGTCCCTCTTTTCAAGGCAGTCCAATAATCTGAATTTCTGAGCTATCAGGAAATTGGGGTTGAGGATATGTTCAAAATCATTCTCTATCTTATCGCAGCTTTCATCTACACCGCTTTTTACTTTGTGGAACATCTGCCCGAGGGTATACCCCTGGCTTATCCTTTGTATTATTTCGTTCACTGACCCGCCGGTGAGAATCCCCTGGTAGATGAAATTATCTAGGAGGATTGGGAGCAAGAGATCCCCGGATTCAACGTACGCAGATGCCATTATGCTTGAAGCCTTAAGCAGGTTAAGCGATCTTCCCGAGATGGTCTCAGCCGGGATGAGCGTTCCTCCAAGAGTGGCTAGCATGCTTTCGTATTCAATCAGTTCCCCGAAATTGACCCCTGATCCGAGATAAGAGCATATGCCGACGTTGTAAGCGGATTCCTTGGCGAAATACTTCACAGCAGAGAAATCATTTTTTAGCTTGTTTTTCTGCTTCTCGATGCTCAACATGGTATTTTCCACTAATGGAACTATTCTAAGGTCACCATCATATCTTTCGCTCCCCATGGACTCGTTGGAAAATTTGGTGTAGAAATAAAATACCATTTCACATGAGACCGAATCCATCCTCGTAAGATTTATCAAGGGATCCACATCGAAATGGCAGGTGTAAAGATTCTCTGTTCTGTTACACTTGTAAGGGTATACATCAACGTAACTTCTCCCGCATTTCAAATCGAGATCAGATTCCATGTCCTTGATACCGCTTCTTATGAGGACTGATATCTGGTTGTCTATGAGCTGACAGTCGAGATCTGAATTGATAATCTGGCAGTCGAGTTCGTTGTCTGAAATCTCCAGCACTTTGAATTCCTCCGCTCCAGTGTTAAGGCTAATCAAGAGGAAGACTGCGACTGTTATCAGTAACACCTTTTTCATATCAACCACATGGTATGTTCACAATCTGCTCGCTGGAACTCACGGCCTTGATGCCGCACTTGTTCAGCGTAGCCTGTATCTTTGAAGTCTCTGTGGACTTTATCGAATCCGCTGTCTGGCCTTCAACAAACGGAACGTAAACATAGAGCTTGTCTTCATCCCCGCTCGATAGATATTTCGAATCTATGTACCCGACGGTTATTTCATACTCCTTGCTTACAGCAGCTGCGAAAGTGCTGTAAAATCCGGGTTCGATGAAAGCTTCGGAAGAACCCGTAAATCCATCTGAACCGATATTGTAGAGCATGATCTTCTCCCCGTTGTCATGCTCCAGGTATACCAGCACGAAATAATTGCCCGGGAACAGGCTTATGGATCTCGGCTGGCTTTCAACCGTGTAATCCTTGTATTCGCCTATGGCCACGCTCTTCCCGCGTTTCAGCGGCACACCGTAAAAGTGAACCGGGATTTTCTTCCCGCCGCTTTCCATGACAACCGAATAACTTGACATGTCACCTGATTTCACGAGTTTTTTATGTTCTGAATAACCCTGCTTCTGGATCGAAACCTCCCCTATCATGCAGGGTATTGGCGAACTGGTGAAACCTGAATAATCCGTCTCACCTATGGAACACCCGCCGAATGTGACAAGCGCGTTGCTCACGGGCATGCCGTTCTTATCCTTAACATCAACATTCGCGAAGCATTCACTTTCAGTCACGCATTTTTCATGGTATGAACTCCCCTTGCTTTTCCCGAATCCGCATCCGGGCTTGTTTTCGTCTATATTGACCATGACCGCGAAATTGAAAATTTCATGCAGAGCATCATCCTTTATCATCACGATTACCGGGTATCTCACTGAATAGCGGACGTCCGTGGTTTCTATGCATGCCGAGGAAAACGAAAGGATAGGCTTCGCGTAAAATGCAGAAGGGCTCGGTTTTACAGCCAGGTTTTTGCCGAGCTCCCAATCTTCGGGATATATGAAAGAAACGTCAATGTCAAGATCGGAAATTCCCAGAACATAGAAAGGATTTTCACCCGAGTTCAATATCTCCTTGTCATAAACTATGTGGCTTGCTGTGTATTTGAGCGTGCTTTCAATCGATTCGAGCGTATCTTTGTCAGTCTTGAAAAACGCATTTCCGCATCCTGTTATTAGATCCACGGTTGGCATCCACTTCTCTTCCGGGTTGGAAAACAGTATCGTGTTCAGTGTGGCCGATTCGAAAAAATCGGAATTGTCGCTGTTTTTTGTTATAGTGTCCGATATTTCGATTATTTCCTTGAGCCTTGAGGGGACCATCACACTGTAAGGTTGTGGAACATCAGAACCCTCGAATTTGGTGGGCATTTCAACATCGAATTTCACACCATTGCTCTGTATGTTAACAGAGATATCCAGTTTATCCAGGTCAAAGCGAACCTCTTTGCCAAAGAAGTCCATTTCACTTTTGAATATCTTCTCGATCCTGGATTCAATGCCCCTTTCGAGGATGGTTTTTATATTTGGCACTTCGCTCTTGTCACAGTCCTTCCATATGCCTATTTCCTTCACACCGTAAGTTACTGTGTTCCCTGAAAATTCCCCACCACCGTTTTTGTATATTTCCCTGAGCTCGCTCCTGACCAGGCTGCTTATGGAATTCAACACAGAATCCTTTACAGTCTTCTTCTCCTCACCGATGCCTGTTATGAGTGGATTGTCACTGTCTGTTACAGCAAGATTGGAAGACACCATGATAACGACAATCGCTATTATTATCATGGCAAGAATGACTATGAATTCCATCTGGGCCTTCATATTAATATTTAATTCCCCCAATAATTAATATGAATACAAAGTTTATTGCCTTTGCTTTATTCGCAGTTCTCGCTTCATTATTTTTATCACCTTTGACGACTGCCGAGTACGAAGATCTTATATTTGACAATGGTGGTATATTAACGTCAAAAATAAGCGAAATCGAACAGACCATAAAAATGTTCGAAGATCGAACAGGAGTGAAGATAAGAATTTATACAGACGATCTAGTTTACGGTGACTATGACGATATCGATACCGTCGCCAATAACGCTTACAAGTGGGAAGTTCTTGATATTGGCGGAAAACCTGCCTATAATATTCTCCTTTATTATGCAAAAACATATGAAAAGGGAAAATTAGCGTATGTCCATTCACGTTCTTGCGAGGATTTTGTTGAATTCACAGATGAACTGAAGAAAGGCAAAATTAGCGAAGATAAAATAGCAGAAGATATTCTTGACAAAGTCAACCTTATCATAGCGAAGATAAAGGAGCTGAAAGACGCATACGGGGAAGAATGCGAGAAAGCCTCTGAGCAGGAAGCCGGTATAGAGGTAGTGAAAGAAAATTCCATATATCTGATAGATAACGAAAATCTGGAGAACGGGGGATGGAAGGATATTCTGAGCCTTTATCCGTTGACAACATATCACGTGGTCCCGGCAAAGTATCTAAAATCTCAGCTTGATGATGACCAGAAGATGACATTGAGAAAGGGGAAGGTCATCTACAACCCAACTCTCGTTTACCACAAAGAAGGTGAAAATCTCGATTTGGATTCCATAATGATTTACCTTGATCAACTGATAGGACCCAATCCCGAAGATTTTAATCTTTACATTGTTAACAACGCCCCCACAAAACTTAACTTAGCACTTCAGAAGTACGGTGCACTTCAGAAGTTTAGTTTTAAAGAAATTGCAATTTTACTCTCTCGGGATTACCCTAGACTTTGGGGAAAAAAAAGAGGTGGATACGATTCCGTGGTTCTTTCGGAAGATGATTACGCGACAGGGCTCCTGGCAAGCCATTTTGCGTCTTACACCAATTCACCACTTGTTTTCTCAGCTGATGATCTCAAAAATTACTATTATGAAAAACTTTATTGTATAGGTAACGTAAAACATAGCGATTGTGACAAAAAATACAGCTTCGTAAACATAGAAGGCGTTCAGAAATTTCTCAGAAAAACTACAAAAACTGACAAAGTAATACTGGTGAACCCGATAGATATAGAAGACGGATCATGTGAACAGATTCCATGGGAAACACAATTCGGCAAACTGGAAAAAAGCCATTGCGGGGATTCGATCATTTCTCCTTTACTCGCGAGCGTCAAGAACGAATTGATAGTTCCTATAGAAAACGAACCTTTGGATGTGGGAATGTTGCGTGGAATCATGCCTCCAGATTCTAATAAATTTTATGTCGACAAAGACGAGAATTACTATTTCCAAACGTCTAATTCGATAGAAAAATACAACTTTGAAAAACAAGAGGTTGAATGGGTTCTTAAACTTGATGAAAAGAATTATATATCTTTCATTTCTCCTGAAGGAAAGACATATATCGCTATGAGATCGACTGGTGATATTTTCGAGATAAAGGGTGATAGATCAGAAAAAATTTGCAGTTTAGGTAAAGATAGTATGTTGGTTGATTCCCATATAGAACTACCATTAGACTTTGCTGTGGATGATGAAGGAAACATGTACTTTGTCGGTAACAATTATGATTATTCCTACGGTGTATCCGCTAAACTAGCAGTTTTTGATAAAAACTGTCAACAAATATACGATGATATTATATTTGACGTGGGAAGACTTGAACAACGGTTAGATGAATTCTTTAAAGAATATGCTCCATATAAAGAGTTTCATTTAACGTTAAAGGAAATCTACTACAAAGAAATAAAAATTTCCTTTAAACCCGATGGAATTTATTTCATATTACTTTTTTCTTCCAATCTCGAACTTGGTGAAAATAATGAACAAGATAATTATGTAATAGTTGTTTACAAATACGACAAAGAAAAACACGATCAGGAATGGTTTGAAAATGAAGATGATTATAAGAAAACTTATAGAATATACACAAATTATAAAAGAAAACCTAAGAATATGCAGATAGGGGAATCTGGAAATTTGTACTTTTTAAGCGGTCAAAATCTCGTGGAAGTACCCGATAACTTGGAATCCGTGGAATCCAGAGATCTTCTTCCATCAATCGGTTCTATGGGAGCAATGTCATCAAATGACGGAAAAATATATTTGTTATATAATGATGTGGTTATAGCAGTTTTTGACGAAGATAAATTAATCAGTGGGGACAAAAAAACACCGGAGAAGCTCATAAACCCCTTAGTAGAATGTTATTCCTATAAACTCGGTGCAAATAAAGAAAAGGAAACATTTGAAAACTCCATAAACATGAAGCAGAATTACATAAAGACTACTTTTGACAAAAAACTCGGAGAAATAGGTGGTGAATATAAATATCTCACGGTCATAGCGAGCCCAAGATCTATACCAATCAGCTCTTATTTCGGTTGTTCTCTGGGAGATTATTATGGCGGGAACGAGATTAGAATGCCATTTGATAGTAAAATAATTGAGGGAGACGCCACTGGAAGAATTTTCGGAATAACTGTTTCCGATGCGTCATCTTACTTTAACAGGATAGCTTCCTTCTCGGAAGGAGATGAAGCATTTGTGCCTTCGGATGGAAAAACCCGAGAATTCGAGAAAATAGGTATAGTTGCTTATGATTTCGGTAAATATCAGGAATATATACTAGAACTTCGAAAACAACTGAGCGAAAAATACGAGGTTGAATGCTCTGTCGGCTATATACCATTCATCGGCAAAGGTTGTGACTGGAACATATACACATCCAGTCTCCGGTATTTTAAAGATAAAGATATTTTCATATACGATGACCACGGTAAAGTGAATTCATTGCTTGCTGTGCCTGTGGATTGGAGACTTGATAATATAAGTTCAACCATAGGTGTGACACAAGCATGTTCTACCGGCGATTATTATGCATCGTATGTCCAAACCAAGAAACCAAACCTTTTTGCTTCCAATTTCATGAGGATGGGCGGTTTGGGTTATATAGGAGCACCCAGCCTTACCTTACGTTCCGATATCGTAAAAGTCTTAGCATCCAAACTCATGAGCGGTTATGACCTCGGAAACACCTTAGAATCTACTGTAAATGATCCCAACATTAAAAAAACTCTTGAGTATTTCGGATCAATATATTCAATAAAAGACTTAGCTCCAAACCACATGCTTTTCGGTGACCCGACTATAAAGCCGGCTCTCAAGAAGAAGATAAAACTGCATTTCGACGTTGTCGAGTCAGAGAAAAGACACGAATGTGAAATGGAAGGAGACGTGAAAGTCTGCAACAGGAGAGCAGCAGTAAAAACAGCGAAAGTCAAGATGTGCGGAAAGGTGAGGAGCATGAAAGTGGAATCTATAGTATACAAGGGTCAGTATGGAGCACCCGATACTGAGGAGGCCGATGTATATAACCCGCTGTTATCCTTCTGGAAAAGCCTGAGTGACAAACAGCAGAGCAATATGATGAAGAATTTAGAAAGTCACAACATAAAATATACAAAACTTCGTTTAAACGTGTTAACCGAAGATGATAAATCTCTTGCTGGAGGAGAATACGACTATGAGGATGGTCTCAATCTAGCTGCTCAGGACCCGGTCTACTGCTGGTGTTTGAACAACATAGATCAATGTAGAAAGAAGTACGATAAAGAAATCGAAGATAAAAAACCGACCTCCACACCTCCACCGGAACCGGTGGAAGAACCGAAGAAAGAAGAACCGAAGAAAGAAAGTGTGCACATATGTACAGGTAAGATTGGGGACATAAAATGTGAATGTAGAACTTGTGATAATCCAAAACCCATAAAGAACATAAATGGGCAAGTGTGGGGTGTAAGCTGTGAAAGGGAGAATCTTAATATAAGATTCACGAAACAGGCATCCGTATGGCATCCTGGTTATGAGATACTGAAAGGTCCAAAAGGGTACAAGGATGACTATCTTTGTATAGTTGAATGTAGTGAAGATAATACATGTTCCAGTAAAAACGTGGAATTCGATGCGTATCCAATTTTTGAAGAGTTGGGGTTTAAGGATGAGTAAGTTAATGATATTGAGTGTGGCAGTTTTCCTTTCGTTAGTCTTGAGTATGCCCGTCCAATCACTCGAAATTGTAAGTTTCATGGAAGTGGATGGCGACACATTTTGGCCTTTTGATTCCGTTGATCTGGGAATGGTTATCATAAACGATGAAAGCAGAAGTGTTGTCTTGTTTGTTGAACAATACATAGTTTATCCTAAAACCCCTCCCATGCCCCTTTTAGAGGAGATGACAATAGCAGGAAACGGAGATGAGATGATATCCGACCTGAGCTTTGAAGTTTCTGAATATTCTGAAGCAGGCGAATACGATCATGTTGTGAGAGTCTACGAAGACGACGAAATGGTTCTGGAAAAAACGAGCACTTTCTACATTTACGGGACAACTGGAAAACTGGAAGGTTTCACGTCAACAATCTGCGCTGACCACGGATGTACAGACGTGAGACCTGTTTTCGAGCTAGGGGAAACAGCTTATATATTCGTTGAATGCCCGAATATCCCTCAAGTAAGCGGGTATGTGGACTACCCTGACGGTAGTTCAGAACACCTTGTTTTTTCAGGAGATGTTGCGAAACTGAAACCAGTTTTGGGAGGAGTATATACTGCCAATATAATCCTTTCAAAGGAAGGATTCACTGATGAAGTGATTGAAAAGGAAATAACATTCGAGGAAAGTCTTGCACCACCTAGTTACTTTTTCTGTAGCGATGTCGAAGATGACATGTGTGATATCCACTGCAAAGAGGGTGAGGATCCTGATTGCATAAGAATGAGAGGAGAATTCAACTTTTTACTAATAGTTTCAGCAATTATTGTAATTGTCATGTTAGTTATCGGAACACTTCTGTTTAAAATGAGAAACTAGATGGTCTGACTTTAATATTTATTATACGCTGGATAATTAAATTATATAAGATGGGGTTTTGCTCTTTTGGCAGTTTTATTGATGGTTTTACCTTCTGTAAGTGCTTTGGATGCAGACAGCATATTTTCAGTAGAGCCTGGAGGCAGCTACAAGTGTATTTATGTAAATCTTCCCCAGGATCTCGGTCTTAGTTCTCTGGACAGCACTACAGAAACTGTTATAGAAATTGACAAGGTGCAAAGCCCATGGGCTGACATGACGTACAACAAAGTTGTCCTTGAACCCGGTGTTATGAACAAGAATCCTGTATGTTTTTACTATTCCGGGAAAGAAGAAGGAGAGTTTTCATTTTACAACATAAAGATGTCTTCTCTGAGTCTTGGCATATCCAATTCCATCTCAGGGGGCCTCTGCGTTTCTGATTACGAAGACGTCGACGTCGGAGTGGATGTGGGGGAAGGCACTGACATCTGCGCAATGCTAAATCAAAACGCGGACATAATAGACCTCAGTTTCAAAGAGGACATCACGCAGGCCAAGCCCGGTGACATAGTTGAAAAAACGCTTTACATAACGTCCTATGCGAACCTCAACATACGATTATCGATTGCGACCAGCCTTCAGGAGGATTTTGGAGATCCAGTTGTAAAAACATCACCTTCCAACCCGATGGTGAAAAAGACCTTCAAGGTCAAGGCCCCTGAGAGGGATGGCGAATTTGAAATGACAATAATGGCGCAGGCTGAGGGATGTAATCTGTATGCGTGCAAGAAGCAGAAAAAAACCACACTGTCAGTTACAGAGAAGGGGAAGGAAGGCTTCACGGTTTCTGCTATCCCCAAAAACATAAACCTTAAGGATCCTGAAGAGACCATCCTAAGAGTCATAATTTCCAATTACGAGGAATCCCAGGAATTCACAATAGAAGCCTCTTCCGACCCTGTCACAGACATAGAACCGGAAACAAAAACCGTTGAGGTCGACAAGGACGAGGAAATAACAACCGTGTTCAAAGTCATGCCCAGAGAGGACGACCTTTACAAAATAAATTTCAAAATCACGACCGGCAAGTCAGAGAAACTCCTCACCACTTACATATCATTAGGTGAACTCTTAACCGATGCATACAGGCATTCCGAGGATGTTGAGAGGGATTCCGAGCCTAGCCTGAGAGATCAGATAATAGCGGCGCGGGATCAATTCGAAAGCAGTTACGATGACAGTGAATACGGCGAAGAATTCGATGAATACGAAGATTTCAGAAACACACTTGATGATCTAAAACAAACTTCTGAGAATAAGCCTGAAGATAAACCTAAACCTGAACCAAAAGAAGAGCCTGGTTTTAACTGGTTTATTGTTATCATACCTATTGTAATAGTTGTAGCTGTTTTGGTCTTTGTGGCATACAAAAAAGC
>DAOWAL010000096.1 GCA_030634615.1 Candidatus Aenigmatarchaeota archaeon
GTATTGACATCGATGACAGTCATTCTGTCAGTGCATGAAAAGCATGGATCAAGTGATGCCAGTATTGGCCCGACATCAGCTATTTTATATCCTTTTAATATCTCCTCCAATACATGGAATGTCTGGTATGTCGGTGTCCTTATTTTCACCCTATAAGGCCTGTCGCCTGCTGATTTAATATAATAATGAAGTTCCCCTCTTGGTGCTTCAACTCTTGAAACAGTTTCTAAACCTTCATCCACTCTTGCAATTAGTGGAACTTTTACTGCAAGATCACCTTTTGGCATGTCAGTAAGTGATTTTTCAATCATGTCGATTGAATGTAGACACTCCTTTAACCTAATGACAGAACGCTCCATTATGTCTCCACCTTCTCCTGTAATTGCCTTGAATTTCAGATCTTTGTATGCAAAATAACCTGTTTCTCTGACATCAAAACGTATACCAGAAGCCCTGACATTAGGGCCTGCTGGATTCAATTCCTTTGCTTTCTTTTTTGATAAATAACCGATATGGCTTGTTCTGTTTTTAACAGAAGCATCGTTTTTGAAAACATCTAAATAATGTAAAACCCTTTTTCTTACTTTTTCCATCCTTTGCCTGACTTTTACTGTCTGTTCAGCGTTTATGTCCTTTCTCACACCGCCAATAATATTTGATGCGAAATGAACCCTGTTCCCTGTTAAAATTTCCTGTGATTCCATCACAAGTTCCCTGTCCCTGAAAAGATAATGGAATAATGTATCCATCCCTATTTCCCATGCAAGTACACCGAGTGCAAGCATGTGTGAATGAATTCTTTCAAGTTCGCTTACTATAACTCTGATGTATTTGGCCCTGTCAGGAATTTCTATTTTCATCATATTTTCAATTCCTTGACAATAACATGCTGTGTGGTATGCTCCACAAATTCCACAAACCCTTTCACTTAGAAATACGCCTTTAGCCCACCATCTGCTTTCAAATGATTTTTCAATTCCTTTATGGTTATAACCTAAAACAAGTTCTGCACCAACTATTGTTTCTCCGTCTAATTTTAATTTTATGTGAGCTGGTTCAACAAGTGCAGGGTGTTGTGGCCCAAACGGTAACATGTATTCTTGCATACAATTATTTTACTCCCTTGCTATAAGTAATTTACTTAATGTTGCTTTATCTTTCAAAAAATGTGTTTTATATTTTAAAATGTTTTTTTAGAATAGTTGCCATGCTTTTACAAATATCTTTTTGTTCTTCATTAGAATTTCCCACTGTACTCAGATCACTATTTTCGATAATTTCAATGAAATTTTGTGTTGGCATATCACCTTCTGTCCAATCAATATATATTGGCATACGATCCCCACCGCATGCATAATCTATTTTTATACCATTTTCATTATTTTTTTAAGTGATTCTAAATTGCTAACATGATCTGCTTTTGATGACATCATTAAAATTCCTTTTTCGTTATTAGGTATCCATACCACAGAATATCTTCCCATATCGCAATTTTTGATTCTACATAAAGGAGTTAATTTGTTGTTCTTACCTAAAATAGAGTAGTCCTTTTCTCTACATTCTGAATCTTTATATTTTTTCGTCAGAACCAATCCAAGTTCATCTTTCCCGGAAGAAAGAATTCCTATGGACGTTCCCTTTTCATATATTTTATGTAAATTCTTTATTTCTATATTACCTTCTACCTTTTCTAAAAAAGATTCAATTTCTCTTGCGAGCGGTACATTCACACCATATTTGATTTTTTGATGAATATATAACGGTATTACTAAATCAAATGATTTTTTTGCTGTATTGAGCACATCATATACCTTTGACATAGTTTTCACTATGTAATGATTAAAAAATAACTTTAAAAGGTAATTTTAAGCAACGTCACTTCCGATTTTGATTGAACTATCAACAGTTAGCAAACTTAAGTCATCGCCGTCAACAGCTGCTAAAAGCATGCCTTCAGATGTTATGCCTTTTATCATTGTTGGCTGGAGGTTTGTAAGAACAATTATTCTTTTTCCTGCAAGATTTTGTTTTTCATAGTATTTTTTTATGCCTGCAACAAGCGTTATTTGTTTTTTACCTATGTCAACTTCAAGTTTGTAAAGGTTGTCTGCTCCAGCTACTTCTTCAGCGCTGATTATCTCGCCGACTTTTATATCCATTTTTTCGAAATCTTCTATCTTAACAGTCATAAATATCACCCATCCCTGTAATCATTAAATGAAATCAGTGTTTAAATTATTTATTAGGGAGTCGGGTTAATTATAATTATGAAGAGGGTACTTGCAATTGTTTTAATTGTAATTTTTACGTTAACGCTTGCATCAAGTGTTAGTGCTGATCCTGATGTTACAGTCTTACCGTCAATAATATCTGTGGGCTCCCCTGCACTTATCAAAGTAGATCCTCAGACAACCCAGACACCCATACGTGTTACATGGTCTGTTTATAACACGGGAAACATCGGTATGGGTTCATTTCCATTAGTTGATGGGATTGGTGCGTGTTACTTTTCAAATGATGACGGAAATGCAACATGTGGCCCAACACCATTTTACCAGATAGGTGAAACAGAACTATATGTTTATGTTATTACTCCAACCGGAACAAGCAACAGAACAGTTAGTATAAACGTTTCAAGTGCTGAAATTCCGCTGGATGGTGTAAACAGGGAAGACAACAAGATTTATATGTATTTTATCATGGGTCAAAAAGAGTGGATGAAATACAGTATATACAACGAAGATCTTAGCATATACCAAAGTGAAAGAGCATTAGAATACAATATTAGCGAAGGAAGATATATGGCTGACATAACACTTAATCCAGGTGTTTATTATTTCACATTCATGTTAAATGATACCGGAACTTATGGAGGCGCAATGAAAAGAATTGAAATACCTTCCAGCGATTTCTTGACCATCCAGACAGATAAAACAGAATACTGGACAGGCGAAAAAATAACAATATCCGGAACAACAAATGCAAACCAGGTCTCGGGTGACATATACTTCCCTGACGGTACAAAAGCTGATGAATTTTCATTAACAGTTGGTGGTAATCAGTCATTCTCATATGAGTTTGCAGCTGACAGTGACTGGCCGGAAGGAGAATATGAAATAAAAACAGATAAACCGATTGTTAAATCCACAAAGTTTTCAATTACTGAATTCTTTGAAATTTCCCCTGAATCAGTTTCAGAATCGCTTGATAGTGGTGATGATTTTTATGCAGAAATAGAAGTCACATACTTGCGGGCAAACAGTACTAATATTTCAATTTCAACATCAGGCGATGTTTTAGGTTCATATGTATCACTCTCAGATACGGAACTCAATTCACAGGAAAGTGCAACAATAACAATCGATATAACAGAAGTTGACTCTGCGATTGAAGGAAAAATAACTCTTTCAACAGATCAGGGACTTTCCCTTGACATACCAGTTTCAATTGCTGTTGCAAGCAGTGGTACTGGTGGAGATTGTCCAGCATGTTCTTCAGGTGCATTGGTAATAGACAGTGATTATCTTGTTTGGTCATCAGAATGTTTAACAGGAAGTGAAATATACACTCAAGTTAAAATCACAAACAACGGTGCTACTACAGTTTCTGATATGATATACACAGTTGAAGATATCGGATTTGACCAAAGCTTTGAAAGCCTGGAAAATTATGGTTACATTGATTTCCCTGTTGCCGATACTACAATATCAGCAGGAGATTCTGAATACATTGTGATAACAACAACACCTGAAAGTGCTGGTAAATATGAGGCAACAGTTACAATTTTAAGTGATACCGATTCAGCTTTTTTCGTGGTCAATTTGGAATGTTTTGATGATATAACGTACGACTTGACAGATCTTACAGAAAGACTTGACGGACTCAGTTTAACAGAAGAAGCATCGGATGACATAGAAAGTGACATAACAAAAGCAGAAAACGCAATAGCTCTTGGTAGTTACAAGTTAGCAGATGAATATTACAAATCTGCAGAACTAAAGGTTGATACAATGGAATTAGCACCGGCAGGAGCACCAATGGACATGACATTGATAATTGTGGTAATCATAATTGTTGTTGCTATTGCAATTGTTGTGTGGTTTATGAAATTCAAACAACCTCAGGTTGCAGGACCCAGTGGCGAAGCCGATGATCTCGAAGGTTTTTAATAATTTCTTCAGCAATCTTTTCCATGTCTAATTCTGAATAGAATAAATGAGAAGGGCACGTGCAGTCAGAGCATCCAAACTTTCTTACACTTTCAAAACTATTTGACAATTCGCGTGCAAGATTGCATTCTTCCTTGCCTGACTCAAAGCACATTATCTTTACAATGTCTGCTTTTTCCAAAAGATAATCTATGTGCCAGAACAATTTCTTTTCCTTTCTAAGATGTCTTTCAGGGCGTTTTTCAATGGAATTAAGAGCAGATCCTACATATACGTAATTCCCTTTCCTAAAATTAACACGGCCAAGAGAACCAATCTTAACACTGCTATCCTTTGCAACATTCAGTAAAACTACGTAAGTTCCTTTCATGTTCACCTTAATATTTTCTGAAACTTATTTCTTATATCATTTGTTCTCTTTTCATTGAGTTTTACAAGTACTGATTTGCACTTTACTAAAAATTCTGGAGGTATTTTAATCATGTTGTTAAACTGTTCATCTAGAACTTTTCTGTCAACATAATACTGAGAATCTATCCTGGCCTTTAGCGAATCTTCAATAAAATCGATTTCGTCTTCGTTGAAATAATCTTTAAGGAACCTCTTCGCAAACTCTATTGTGCACGAATGAATCTCACATTTTATCCCAATTCTTGTTAAAATTGAATAAAGAGAGAAATAC
>DAOWAL010000009.1 GCA_030634615.1 Candidatus Aenigmatarchaeota archaeon
TAATTATGAATTGAACATAACAAAAATAGACAATTTTAATTCAACATACTGCAGACCCGATTCGTATGATAATATTGTGAAGGATTTCCAACTTTATGAAAAAACAACATACGGTGTTTATCCGTTAAACATAAACATTGTAATGATGGATTCAACAGATGATGTCATGATGGATTGTGGTGCCATGATACCAACACGTGTAAAAAAGGTTGAAATATCCAGATTCGGTCTTTATAATGGAGATATTGTAAGAATAGGCATTGTTGTGTGGTAAAAATATTAATCATAGGATGGATATATTAACTATGAAAGTTATCATAATTGGCGGTCAGAAATTAGGAGAGGCGCTTTCTCAGCTTTTAATAAAGGAAAAACATGACGTTGTTGTAGTCGAAACAGATGAAAAACTTGCAGAAGAGTTAGCGGAAAAGTTAGATGCGCTTGTATTACACGGTGATGGTACAGATAAAAACATACTCAAAGATGCAAATATTGAAAAGGCGGATGTAGTGATTGCAGCAACTGGTGATGATAAAACCAATCTTATGGTCTGTGAGTTTGCAAAAAGTGTAAACGTCCCGAATATAATATCCAGAATAAATCAGTCGGATAATGAAGGAATTTTTACAAAAGTCGGTGTTTCGAACATAATTAACACAACTAATGCTTCAGTTCTCGCTTTCAAAAAGGCCATGGAAAACCCGGGTAAACAAATAGCAACTTTAATTGCTGGCGGTAAGGGTGAAGTTTTTGAAATAAGTATACACAAGGAATCTAAATTCAACAAAAAGAAAATAGAAGATATTGCAAAAGGATTTACTATTGCATGTATTTACAGAGGAGATAAATACGTTGTTCCTAAACCGGAATCCAAAATAAAAGAAGGTGATATATTAGTAATATGTTCACCACTAGAGCAAGTCAAAAAAATAGAAAGTATGATCTAATTATTCACAGTGTTTTTTTGTGAATTCTTTCAACACTGACCTTAGATCAGGTTTTCCTTTCTCTTTTAAATTATATGAAATGTACGCTGTTGGCTTGTTTATGTTGATAAGTTCTACCAAATTCATCGGTGTTCCTATAACGACCAAATCACAAGGTGTTTTGTTTATACTTTCTTCAAGTTCTTTGATTTGTTTTTTGCTATAACCAAGAGCCGGTAATATGTTTTTGATGTGAGGATATTTTTTATAAGATTCCTTAATTGACCCAACAGTGTATTTTTCAGGTTCGACTATTGATTTGGCCTTGAATTTGAGAGCTGCTACATAACCAGCACCATATGCCATCTCACCATGTGTTAGTGTTGGTCCGTCTTCGACAACAAGCACGTTTTTGTTTTTAATTTCTGGTCCGTCTGCAGACGTTACTTCTGAATTGGCATGTATTATTTTTGCTTTTGGGTTTGCAAAAGCAATTGATTTCATCACGTTTTTTATATCTTCCTTTTTTGCCGTGCTTTCCTTGCTTATAACAACAACATCAGCCAGTCTAAGATTGGTTTCTCCGGGATAATATCTTATACCATGATCTGGTCTGTGAGGATCTGCAACTACAATATGTAAATCTGATTTGTAAAAAGATGTATCGTTGTTTCCGCCGTCCCATAAAATAATGTCTGCTTCGCGTTCTGCTCTTTTAAGTATTTTACCGTAATCGACACCGGCATAGACTATGACACCATTTTTTATATGTTGCTCGTATTCTTCTCTCTCCTCTATTGTACACTCGTGTGTGTATAGATCATCATAGTTTGCAAATCTCTGCACTTCCTGTTTTTTTAAATCACCGTAAGGCATTGGGTGCCTTATGACAACAACTTTGTATCCCATTTCTTTTAGTAGGGTTGATATTTTTCTTGATGTCTGGGATTTGCCGCACCCTGTTCTTACAGCACAAACAGATATCACAGGTTTAGTTGATTTTATCATTGTTTCTTTGCATCCCATCAAAACAAAATCTGGACCAAGGGAATTGACAAGGCTTGCTTTATGCATAACCGTATCATAAGAAAGATCTGAATAGGCAAGCACTACTTCATCTACATTATGTTTTTTTATTATGGTTGGTAGTTTGCTTTCTATTTCTATTTCTATACCATTTGGGTAAAGTTCGCCCGCAAGCTCTTTCGGATATTTTCTTTGAGATATGTTAGGTATTTGTTCTGCTGTAAAACATACAACTTTATAGTTTTTGTTATTTCTAAAAAACGTGTTAAAATTATGGAAATCTCTTCCAGCTGCTCCCATTATAACTACTTTTCTTTGCATTCACAATCCTCCCCAAAATCATGTAATACTTTCATTGATCTTGCCGCATTTTGCGGGTATGAAAATGTTGGAATACCCGATTGTTCCATTGTTTTTTTAAGAACTTCGGTATATTCGCCTCCTGCAGATATCACAAAAATTGGTTTATCACTTGTCTTTACAGCGTTTATTATGGTGTCAACTATTTCCCCACCAAGACTTGGTACCTGAAGTAAAACTATGAGCCCTATTATATCAACATTTGGATCTTTGATGGCCGCTTTTATTGCTTTTTGGTATCTTTCGACATCGGCATCTCCTATGAGATCTATTGGGTTTTTGATGACAACGTAATGAGGCATTTGTTTCTTTAGTTTTTCTATTGTTTCTTTTTCCATTTTTGCTAGTCTGAGTTTGTTGTCTATTATATTATCGGCAAGTAATACTCCAAACCCTCCACCATCTGTTATTATTTGGACCCTGTTACCCTTTGGTTTTGGGTGACAACAAAGTGTTCTTGCGAAATTGAAAAGCTCTTCCATATCATCTGCTTGTATAACACCTGCCTGTTTGAATGCCGCAGAGTAAATTTCGGAAGCGCCTGCAAGTGAACCAGTGTGTGAAGATACTGCTTTTGTTCCCGCAGCCGTTGTTCCTCCCTTCAATACTATTATTGGTTTCTTACCACAAACCTTTTTTGTAATTTCAAAAAATTTTCTTCCTTCCTTGACACCTTCAAAATAAGCACATATTACACTTGTTTTTTTGTCGTTAACAAGATATTCAATAAGATCTGCTTCATCTATATCAACAGCATTACCATAAGAAACGAACTTTGAAATTGTATACCCCTTCCTTGACATCCAGTCAACCACAACAGAACCAACAGCACCAGACTGCGTTATGAATGCTATGTTTCCTGCCTTGGGTCTTCCTAATTTATATCTTGGTAGAAACACTGTATCAACCCCTGTTTCAGGAACGAAAACACCAAGACAGTTTGGGCCCACTATTCTCATTTTATATTTTTTGCCAATTTTTTCTATTTGTTTTTCAAGATTTATTTTTCCTATTTCTTTGAATCCGCCAGTAACTATTATAGTCGCCTTTATTCCTTTTTTACCACACTCTTCAACTGCTGAAGGAACATAATCAGCAGGTATTGCTATTATCGCAAGGTCTAATTTTTCCTTTATTGAAGTAATGTTTTTGTAACATTTTTTGCCAATTATTTTTTCAAGTTTTGGGTTTACTGGAAAAACTTTTCCTTTGTATCCACCCTCTAAGAAATTTCTGTATATTACGTGACCAACTTTTTTCTGATCTCTTGAAACCCCTATTACAGCAACCGATTTCGGATCGAAGAATAGGTCAAGTTTATTCATAAAGATATTATTAACAAACACAATATATACTTATGGCTCGCAGAGTGATATCCGAGCGTGAAGAGGAATTACCTGTCTCAACAATTGGTGAACTCATTAAGATAACAGAAGAGAGTAAAGGTATCGTATCTCTCGGGCCAGGAGAACCGGATTTTGATTCTCCAAAACATATTATTGATTTCGCGTGTAAGATGCTGAGGGAGGGGAAAACACATTACTCTCCTCCAGGGGGAAGGACAGAACTACGAGAGGCCATATCAAAAAAATTAAAAAGGGAAAACAATATAGATTTGCCCCCGGAACAAATTATTGTAACATGTGGTTCAACAGAAGCTATAATGCTTGCTTTATTCTGTACAATTGATCCAGGAGAGGGAGTTTTACTTCCTGATCCCGGTTTTTTGTGTTACAAACCAACTGTAGAAATATTAAATGGAATGCCCCTTTCTGTACCACACAAAGAAAGCGACGGATTTCAGTTCAAGACAGAAGAAGCAGAGAAAATAATTGTTCCTGAAAAAACAAATATTATGATTTTGAATACACCATCAAACCCGTTGGGTGTTGTTTATAATAAAAAAACGTTAGAGGAAATCGCAGATTTTGTAACAGAATATGACATTACTGTATTATCAGACGAGGCATATGAAAAATTCGTTTATGATGGAGAAAAACATGTTTCATTTGCTTCTCTAAATGGTATGGACAAAAGAACAATAACACTACAATCATTTTCAAAAACATACGCAATGCCCGGTTTTAGAGTCGGATACGCGGCCGGGCCGGAAAATCTAATAAACGCAATGAAAAAGGTTCATATATATTCATCCATATGTTCACCAACGGTTTCTCAGTTGGCGGCGCACATGGCCTTAACCGGACCACAAAAATGTATAACAGATATGTTGAAAGAGTATGATAAAAGAAGAAAAATTATGATAAAAAGATTATGTGAGATAGATGGTATTAGTTGTGTGAATCCCAAAGGTGCATTTTATGCTTTTCCTAATATATCCAGATTTGGCAAAAAATCGTTAGATTTTTCTAAGTGGTTAATAAAAAACGCAAAAGTGGCAACAGTGCCCGGAACGGAGTTTGGTAGAATGGGTGAAGGGTATGTTCGTTGTTCATACGCAACATCATATAAAAAGATAGAAAATGCCATGGATCAAATAGAAAACTCCTTAAAAAATATTAAAAAATAACACTCTATGCCCCCCATTTCCTTTGGAATATGGTAATGTTGTGTTGTTTTTCCTTTAATTATATTATAACAGTGTTATAATAAATAATAAATAATACATTTTGCTTTCCAGTGGAAACAAGGGGCTTGGTGGGTTTTACTCAAAAAACATAAAGAAATATAAACCTCCGTTTCATATGGAAGTATATGTCTCAGATTTCACTCAATGATATTTTTCAACGGTATGTCGATAATAGAACCATTTTTAGAGACAAGAACATATTGTCCATACGGTTCACACCAAACAACATACCACACAGGGAAGAAAAAATAAAACAACTTGGTTTGATATTAGCACCCATTTTGCGTGGAGAAAAACCATCGAACTTGTTTATTTATGGTAAAACCGGAACCGGGAAATCTCTCTGTGTTAAATACACAACAGATGTACTGGAAAGTGCAGCAAAACAAAACAAAGATGAAAAAATAAAAATAATTTACATTAACTGTAAGATGAGTAAGGTGTCAGACACAGAGTATAGAATGCTTTCCCAGCTTATTATGGGATTTGGCGTTACCGTTCCTTTTACCGGGCTTCCAACAAACCAATTATATCAAAAATTTTTTGGGTTGCTTGATAACAAGGAACAAAACGTTGTAATAGTTTTAGATGAAATAGACGCGCTTGTCAACAAAATAGGTGACGGTGTACTTTACAATCTCACAAGAATAAATCAGGATCTTACAAAATCAAAACTTACCATAATAGGAATATCAAATAACATATCATTCATAAACAATCTTGATCCACGTGTTAAATCGTCTCTTTCAGAAGAGGAAATTGTATTCCCCCCATATAATGCAAATGAACTCCGTGATATATTGACAGAGAGAGTAAAAGACGCTTTCTTTGAAAACGTTGTTGAAAACGTTGTTATATCAAAATGTTCAGCACTTGCCGCGCAAGAACACGGTGATGCAAGAAAGGCACTCGATCTTCTTAGAGTTGCAGGAGAAATAACAGAGAGAGAGGGGGAAGAAAGAGTCATAGAAAAACATGTTGACGTTGCAGAAAAAAAATTAGATAGAGATAAGACATTAGAGGTTGTCAAAAACCAACCAAAACAATCAAAATGTGTTTTATTATCAATAATAAGGCTTTCAAAAAACGGGCACGACGGCATACAAACAGGGGACATATACGATCTTTATGCAAAAATATGTAGAAAGTGTAACATAAACCCTCTAACACAAAGAAGAGTTTCAGACTTAATATCGGAACTTGATATGTTTGGTATAGTTAACGCAAAGGTTATTTCAAAGGGGAGATATGGAAGAACGAGGGAAATAAAAATTGACTTGGCAAATGAAATTATAGAAAAAATAGAAAGCATGTTTGAATCCGAGTTTGCGTAAGTTCTGTGAATGTTATGAACAAAAAAGACATAATAATAATTTTTCTGAAAGAGGGAATACTTCTTTCACCAGAAGAAACAAACAGTATAAATGAAGAAAATTATAAAGAAATACTAGAAAATAAAACAAAAGAAATCCCCAAAAAACAAGAAACCAAAAAAACAATAAAACAAACAAAAAACAAAGAAGTAAAAAAAGAAAACGTAAGTGTAACATCTTCTGATTTTGTAAAGTCTTACAAAAAAAGATATGATATGTTAAAAGAAATGTTACTCAAAAAAATAGACGCAGTTTCCATAGACAAAGGGAAAAGGGTTTTTTCGGAAGTCAATATAGTTGGCAGAGTAAAAGAAACAAACGGTAGTTTTTTCGTACTTGAAGACATAACAGGCGAAACAGAAATAATGCACAACAGTAACGAAGTAAGTGTTGGTGATGTTTTGGGGGTATCGGGAAACTTTAGAGAAAGCAAATTTAACCCAAAACAAATAATATGGCCTGATGTACCGCTTGAAAAAACACCCCAGCCATTAAATCATAAAATTATACTTACTACAGTAAAAAAAGAAAGTGATGACATCACTGTTTATGCATCAATACGTCAAGGTGAAATGTTAACAGAAAAATACAATGATAACATTTTCGTAACATCATATTTTCCAACAATTAAAATAAGCGAAGAAGATGCCGTTAAAATAATGAAAAGAAGAATGATACCGGAAAAATTTTCATTGAATGTCATAGTAGACAAAATACCTCACATTCTTTGGATAATGAATAATGATAATAATTGGACGAAAAATTACAAGGGTGTTGTTATAATATCATCAGATGAAAATAGTTATGTAGTATATGATGGCAAAGAGGCTGTTTTTGAAAGAATATAATATCTAAGAGGTAAGAATTAATATGGTTAAAATAATGGTTGTTGCTGACATACATGGAGAATTTGAAAAATTTTCAAAAATGATCGATAAAATAAAAGAAGACGATTTTGATTTTATAATATGCCCCGGTGACTTCACAGACATGCACAACACACCAGAAGGGTATTCACAAATGGATATATCAGAGGTAATTGTTCAAAAATTATTATCTCTGGGTAGACCTGTTTTTTGTGTTCCTGGTAATCACGAACCATATGATATTCTAGATATATTCGATGAATATGACGTGAACGTTCACATGAACCACAAGAAAATTGAAGGGTTTGAAATTATCGGTTTTGGTGGTGCGGTAACACCATTTAATACAAAATTTGAACCAACTGAAAATGAAATAAAAGAAGGCCTTGATCATATGATGAAGAAAATAAAAAACAAGTTCATACTAATCACACACAACCCGCCACTAAACACAAAAATGGATAAAACAGAATCAGGAAAACATGTCGGTTCAAAAAATGTTAGAGATTTTATAGAAAAAAACAAACCAGTTCTTGCAATATCAGCACACATTCATGAAGCAGGGGGCATTGATGAAATTGATAAAACCAAATTATTTTATCCTGGCCCGGCGTATGATGGATATTATGGTGTTGTTGAAATAGGCAAAGAAATAAAATGTGAAATAAAGAAAATATGATTTAGTAAGTTTCTTTAAGTTTATTCATAATATCATCGATATTTTCCATTCTACACAGTGCTACTGGTATACCTTCTACTTCAGCTATGTTCATTGCAACTTCATCAACTTTGTCTGTTCCGTGAAGAATAACAAGACCCGGCTGGAGGTTTGTTAATTTTATTGCAACCATAGGAGTCTTACCAGTTGAAACTTCTGTAAAAATAAGAGCTCTTTGTGTTGTTGTTCCATAAAGATTTATGAGCTGATTGTAAGAAAGCTGCATTATAGCTTTTACAGAATCAATTACAGTGTATCCATATATGTCCCTATCGATGGAAGATTTTTTCGTGAGTATTGGTGCACTTATGTTGTTGCAGAACTCACTTATGGAAACACCCTCTGAAAATTCTTTTATATCTATTATAGCTCTTGAAAACCCAGGAGAACCAACAGAGTCCGTGAATGTTTTAACAACCATTGCACCCCTTTTCATGTCTAGTGCTAATAATGCTCCTGTATATCTTTTTACGAAATTTATACCTGGTGATTTTCTTCTACCAGACTCATAATCTGATATAACTGAGGATGTTATTCCCATATGATTGGCAAGTTTTTTCTGTGAAAACCCAAATATTGTTCTCCATTTTTTCAGTATCTGCTCTGGGTTTTCAGCTAATACTATCTCACCTGATATGTCTTTTGCTAACCTGTTCATTGAAAAGTGAAATTCGTCATGCATAGAAGTAAATTACGTTAATGTTTTAAATAAATACAGTATATCCGAAAGTGGTTATAAAAACCCGATTGACATTATTTGATTTTTGGGTGTATTATATATGAATTACATGTATTGTTTCCACTTCATTTTGATATATTTTCCCATGTTCTTAAAAGGTTCGTCTTCACGGGGAAAATTTAAAAATCCATAATGTGCCCAAGTACATATGTTTCTAAGTGTTATGTAGAACCGTTTAAACCTAAAAACCTGATTGCCAGATTTTGATTCCTGTTTGAATTTTAAAATGTTTAAACATAGCCTGATAAAGCGATAACTTGATTTTTAAAAATGATATTTGAGATTTTGTTGTTTGTATTTCTCGGTATTTTAGCAGGATTTTTAACAGGTATAATACCAGGCATCCATCCAAACACAGTAATTGCTGTTGTTATATCACTGTACATTTTCACATCGATTGAAAACAACATATTAGCTATATCATTTATAGTATCGCTGGCTGTCTCAAACACGTTCTTTGATTTCATACCATCAATACTCTTGGGAGCGCCCGAAGAAGATTCAATATTATCAGTGCTTCCTGGTCACAGGCTTCTTTTGCAGGGAAAAGGATATGAAGCCATATTTCTTGCTACAATAGGGGGCTTTGGTGTAATTTTCATAACATTGATAAGTTTACCGTTTTTGTTTTTTTCATTGCCTTTAATATATTCTTTCATAAGACCCGCTATTCATCTAATATTATTGGTTGTCGTGTTCTGGATGGTGTGGACAGAAAAATCCAGATTGTCTGGTGTTATCGTATTTACAATGTCTGGTGTGTTTGGTTTCGTTGTTCTTAACTCTTTTCCTTCAAGTACCACAATTTTTCCAGCATTGAGTGGTCTTTTTGGTATGAGTACAATCTTAATCAGCATTGTTACAAAAGTAAAAATACCGGATCAAAAAATCAATGAAAACGTAAAAGGTAACTGGTTAAGGGGAAGTGTTACAGGATGGATTGCTGGTATGATAGCAGGATTGTTACCGGGTATAGGTTCTTCACAGGCCGGTATAATAGCTTCACAATTCACAAGAGCGAAAGTAAAAGATTTTTTGATAGCGCTTGGTGGTATAAACACATCAAATATTTTCTTCACATTCATAGTTTTTTACATCATAGGAAAAACAAGATCAGGTGCTGTTGTCGCAGTTTCACAAATTGTCGATAACTTCACATTTATGAACATGTCATATGTAGTTGTGATTGCAGCACTTTCTTCATTAATAGCGGGAACAGCGACAATTAAGATAAGTAAATTTTACATTGAAAACATGTTATCAATAAAATACAACTATATTATGACAGCCACATTCCTGATTATTATTTCATTAGTTTTTGTGTTTTCAGGCCCTTTAGGGCTTTTAATGTCCTTTACAGGAATGTTGCTTGGAATATTTGCTATATTAACTGGTGTTAAGAGAACACATCTTATGGGTTTTTTGATGTTTCCCACTATACTTTATTTCTCAGGATATTCCCCGATTTTATCAGGATTTTTATGGTAACCCCCATATTTCCTGTGAAACAAACTAAAAAACGACATACTGAGACTAAATAACACCAGTAAATGTTCCATATGAAATGAAGGTTAATTTACATTCACGCGTGATTTTATCCACATAGAAATGAAGTTAACATTCCTATTCTTCACAAAAATCTCCAATGGAAACAGTGGGGTTCACATTCACAAATGAAGTTTTTGTAAACTTCACTTATGTTAATTTAGAGAAATACTGTTGGCTGGACCTTTTGGAGATGAAAACAGCAATGTATTGCCGCATTCGCATAGACCAGATAGTGGTGGAATGTCGTATATTTTATTACATTTTTTACATATAAGGCCCTTCACATCGTTAATTGATACAGATTTTATCTCTTTTGGTTCGTTATTGATACCATTCATTAATTTGTTTTTATCCCAGAGAACCGTTTGACCTTTAACAGTACTTATTAAATCATCCTTTGATATGCTAAGAGCAGTAAATATCCTTTCCAGCGGTGGTAATAACTGATTTTCTATGTAATATCTAGAATCGATCGGAAGTCCATTTTCTGTGATATATGTAGGATCCTCTGCTCTTCTTGAAAGAAGATCAGAGCCCTTTATTATAACATATCCAATTCGATCACCTACCCCTGGAGCTTCCGCTGGGGTACGTTTTTGTATACGTTTAACGAGTTCTGAGTGTGGTTGTATGTTCGCATATAGTTTTGGTCTTTTTGTGAGCGTTTTTGTCACAATTAATTTATCTATTGGCACTTTCCCTGCAACAAGATTTGTAACGATTTCTTTGAAATATTTAACAGCCTTTGGTACATCGTTTTCCTTTAATATAATATCAAGAATCCTTTGAATTGTTTCAGACGTGAGATCACACCAGTCTCTTCTCACGGTTTCTATACCTTTTGCAAGCATCCCTTCTTTCCATTCATTCTTTTGAACTTCAAAGTACCATGCTGCGTATCTTTTCTTTGTAAGTGGGAGGAACCTCTTAAACGCCTTTTCAAATTCAAGCTCCATTATACCATCGAGTGTAGCTGTCATTTTTTTGGCTATTTCATCACCGACCCTTTTAAGATCATCAAGTTCTTCAAAAGGAACTTTTACCATTACAGAGTCGGTATCACCGTAAACAACCTTATAACCAAACTCCTTTTCAACATAATTTTTTGTTTTTTTAATGGTTTCTCTACCAAAAGACGTTATTGAATTTGCAATATCGAGTGAATACACTTTAGCTCTGGGGTAACCAAAATGACCATAAAATGCATTAGCCATGATCTTCAATGCAAATTGTTTAGCGGCCAACGCTCTTGTTTTGTCAGGATCAGTTACATCCTTCATTTCTTTTTTCACTTTCCCTCGTTCTTCCATTAATTTTTTCAGAATTTCAGAAACAATTCCCGGACGGACATTTTCAGGAACAAATCTTGCACCTGTTGGTGAATGATGAGATCCTTCTACATCATCACCCATTATCAATGTTGTTGGACACATGTTGTAAGTTCTCATGATAGAGGGGTACATTGATTTGAAATCAAGTACAATAACACTAGAATGCAATCCTTTATCCGGCTCTATTACATAACCTCCTGTCAATCCTATTTTTCTTAGTTTGTCCCTTCTCGATACTTCTACTTTGTCAGGCCTGCATGGAAGTATGAAATCTTCTTTATTGAATTCACGTAAAAGCAGGTTCTCTATTTTTGTCGTTTCGCCAGAATCCAATATGTCTTGCAATAATGTTCCCGATACATTTGCAAGAGCTATGCGTTTATCAAGTAATTTCAGTTTTAGTAGTAAATTGAGTGCAAGAACAGAGTCTTTTCGTGAATAACTAACTAAAAGCTCATAGTTTTTTTGATTCCCTTTCCAATACTTTGGTATATCTGATTTTTTAACAGGATCTTTTTCCTCGCCCACAAGTTCGCTGCCGACAGTGTTTAGATCTTACCTTTTCAGTGAAAAATCTTTTTTGATAAGTTCAAACGAATCTACAATTATTCTACCTATTATATTTGTTTTGAACCTGTTCATCATTTGACGAGTTCTCACCATTTTATTACATCTTCCGAAATTAGGGAACATTTCATTGTCCTTCATTCTATCAAGAATGTAAGGCATATCGAAATTATTTATGTTGTATCCGGATATTGTATCAGGGTCGAAATCCATTATTATGTTAACCATTGACTCCAGCATGTCTTTTTCAGTTTCACAATAAACAACCCCTTCGCCGGGACGTGTGGACAAAACCATGTCCTTTGCCCCCTTATAGGTTTCATTAAACGCAAAAGAAATCATAATTATTGGATCTTTTTTACCATCCGGCATTTCCCCACCCCGTAATGATACGCATTCTATATCAAGTGCCATGTGTTTTAGTGGGACCATCCCGACTTTGTCAAAACGCTTGAGTTTCTTTATCTTGACACACTTTTTAGTTTTTACAGTGGTAGTGTTCACACCGTTTTCTTCCTCTATTTCAATCCATTCCATTCCTTTAAGATCATAATCTGCCATGAATCTGTATTTGAAAGGAATGTCCGCTTCAAAAACCTTAAATCCCTTTGCAATTAATCGTTCACGTATCTCTGGTGTTTTTGCAGGATTTTTTAAAACAATCTTGTGAAATTTTGATTTTTTGGTCTGGTACCCGAGGTGAAAATATTTTTCAACTTCTTCAACTCTTACAACGTTGCCTTCGTCCTCCAAGGCCTCTTCAATATTGTCCCCGGATATGTAAAAATATGGTTCAAAACCCTCAACAAAACCGCAAATTGTCTCGCCACTTTCAGTCTTACCGAATATTCTTATTATTGGCTTTTCGTTGACCAATGTATAGTCTATATCTAGAATCTGAAAAATCATAATGAAAATTGGAAACAAACATTAAAACTGTTTCGCTATCCAAAAGTATATTTTACAAACCCTCTATCAAAACACCACGTTTTTTTAAATAAAACGTCCCAATATCATTATTGATGTGATTAACATGAGAATAAATCCAAGACAGATGGAAAAGATGATGAAGCAAATGGGTATTCAGTCAACTGATATCGCTGCCGAAGAGGTAATAATCAAAACATCTGATAAAGAAATTATTATTTCTAATCCGCAGGTCTCTCGTGTAAAAGCAATGGGGCAGGACACATTCCAAATTTCTGGTGATATATCAGAAAGATCTCGTGAAGAAATAAGTGAAGAAGACGTTGAAATGGTGGCAGAGCAAGCCGGAGTATCCAAGGACGAAGCAAGAGAAGCTTTAGAAGAAACACACGATATAGCAGAAGCAATAATGAAGCTGAAAAAATAATGAATATAAACAAGCAAACGAATTATTTTTAGGTGATATATATGGAAATGATAAAAGAAGCTTTCAATAAGGGGATTTCATTTCTAACAGAACCGACAAAATCGTTTGATTCGGTAAAAAAGACATCATTTGGTGACGCGTTCAAGTACATGGCAATACTTGCAATAATAACAGCGGTATTAAGCCCACCTGTTTCATCAATAATATCTGCCCTTTCAGGGGTAGGCGCATTTGAACCAGTGGTGTTTGTATCGACTATGGTATTTGGATATATAGCAATACTGATAGGGTCGCTGATATGGGGACTCTGGTTGCATTTATGGGTATACATATTCGGTGCTAAAGGCCAAATAGAGCAAACGATTAAAACAGTGTTCTATGCAGGAACGCCGAGCTATTTACTTGGGTGGTTACCTGGAATAAACATAATAGCAGGTATTTGCACTTTGCTACTTACAGGAACAGGTGTAATGAGACTACATGGGATGGCTGGACCAAAGACAACTTTGGCAATGATAATTGCTATATTAATACCATTTGTGATAGGCGCAGTAGCTTTTGCAGCATTTATTTTGCCACTAATTGCAACAATTGCGCCAATGGCACAATTACCCTACTAACAATGTGTCCCCACTTTCTTTATTTTTTATTTAATATATCCATAACAATACCAATTATAGTAGGCTAGAAATTAAGTTTAATTGCTGACTACGAATGTAGTGAATAAAACTTTATAAACATAAAATCGAAAAAATAAATATGGTACAGAAAGGAAAAAAATCCGATGAATCTTATTGCTCTTCTTGTGGTGTTATTATAAAAAAAGAAGCAGAGATTTGCCCTAAATGCGGAGTTCGACAAAAAGGTCATCATTCATTTTCTGGTGGTGAAAAAAGCAAAGTCGCAGCTGGACTTTTAGGAATTTTACTTGGTGGAATCGGAGCACATAAATTTTATTTAGGAAAGACTGGAATCGGAATATTATATTTAATCTTTTTTTGGACGTTTGTCCCTGCAATACTTGGTCTAATTGAGGGAATAATTTATTTAACGATGACCGATGCAGCTTTCAAAGCAAAATATGGATAAATTTTCATTTGATCTACCAAAGAAAAAATAAGCGAAGAGCAAAACTTATCCCAATATCATAATTACCCTATTGATAATGTATCCCCACTTTCTTTATTTTTAAATTTAAGTTAGTTTAAACAATTCTTATTAATGAGTGTTGTTTCTGAAACTAAGTGGTATCAAACAAAAGTTAAAGAAGTTTTCAAATCTCTTGATACATCAGAAAACGGTCTAAACAGTAGCGAAGCAGAAAAAAGACTTGAAAAATACGGTCAAAATATAATCAAGAAAGAAAAAGGAATAGGTAAATTTGATATACTTTTTTCACAGTTCAAAAATTTCCTTATAGTAATTCTAATAGCTGCAACAATATTTTCATTTGCTGTTGGTGAGGTCATAGATGCCGTTGCAATACTTGTTATAGTAATATTAAATGCGATTTTTGGATTTGTTCAGGAATATAAGGCAGAAAAAACAATAGAAGCACTCAAAAAATTATCAACACCCGAAGCCATTGTAAGAAGAGATGGTAGAGATCAAAAAATTGACAGTAAATTTTTGGTACCGGGCGATGTTGTTATTCTCGAAGAGGGGGCCAGGATTCCTGCTGATATCAGAATAATAAAGGAATTCGAATTGAAAATTGATGAATCAATGCTCACAGGGGAATCTGTTGCAGTATCAAAAGAAGTGAACACTGTTAAGGGAAGCGCACTTGGTGACAGGAAAAATATTGCTTTCATGGGAACACTTGTTACATATGGAAGAGGCATTGGTGTTGTAGTAGGTACTGGTGCAGAAACAGAAATAGGAAAAATTGCAAAAGTTGTTCAGGAAGAAGGTGAAGAGTTAACACCCCTGCAAAAAAAACTTGAGAAGTTTGGAAAAAAACTTGGCATGCTCATACTCGTTATATGTGCAATTGTTGTCGTAGTCGGGCTTCTCAGAGGAGGCCCGCTTGCAGGACAACCAATAACAACAGCTCTTATTATAACAATGGTAATAACAGGAATAGCTCTCGCTGTTGCTGCCATACCTGAAGGGCTACCGGCTGTCATAACAGTAACTTTGGCACTTGGTCTCCAGAGACTCGCGAAACACAATGCACTTATAAGAAAACTACCGGCAGTAGAAACCCTTGGATCCACTACTATTATATGTTCAGATAAAACAGGAACACTAACAAAAAACGAAATGACAATAAGGAAATTATGGATACATGACAAAAAAATAGAGGTAACCGGGAGAGGATATTCCCCTAATGGAAAATTCCTTTTCAATAAAAAAAGCATTGATAAACAAACAAGTGATATAGTCAGCACACTTCTTAAGACAGGCGTTCTTTGTACCAATGCTTCACTTGAAAACAAAGACGGTAAACACAATATAATAGGAGATCCGACAGAAGGTGCAATAGTTGTTGTAGCAAATAAACTTGGGTTGACGAAGGATAAATTATCAAATCAATTTAAGCGTATACATGAAATACCATTTTCTTCTGAAAGAAAAATGATGTCAACAATAAATGATGGTGGTAAAGGTAAGAAAATGCTGTGCGTTAAGGGAGCCCCCGAGGTAATTCTAGAACTATGTGATAAAATACATATTGAAGGTAAAGTTAGAAAACTTTCATCTAAAGATAAAGAAAAAATACTTTCAGCAAACCATGACATGACATCCGATGCACTACGTGTTCTTGCAATAGCCCACAAAGATTTCAGGGGTAATAATTTCAAATCAATAGAAAAAGGTCTCACTTTTATAGGTCTTGTCGGGATGATAGATCCACCAAGAGAAGAGGTAATAGATAGTATAAAGGAATGTGAAAAAGCAGGCATAAAGACGATTATGATAACA
>DAOWAL010000035.1 GCA_030634615.1 Candidatus Aenigmatarchaeota archaeon
GCGTGGAGATGTTCAGGAAGCAATAGATATGTTCAAGTACATGGCAGGAGAAGGCAGAAGGCTTTTTGGAGAAACCACCAAATCCGAGCTTAGAAATAAGTTTGCAATGAGTATCAGGGACCCTATAGGTGTTGTTGGAATGATCACCCCATGGAACTTTCCAATGGCAATACCTGCATGGAAAATAGCGCCTGCTCTTGTTTGTGGTAATACAATAGTTTTCAAACCAGCCACTGATACACCGTTGTCTGTTGCCAAGCTGACAGAGATAATGGAAAAGTGTGGTGTTCCAAAGGGTGTATTTAATTTAGTCACAGGAACCGGTAGTTCAGTTGGTCAGTCAATAGCAGAGCATCCTGAAATATTGCATATTTCATTTACAGGTTCTAGCGAAGTTGGAAAAAGAGTATATGTTGAAGGGGCCAAGAAATTGAACTCTGTTGAGCTTGAAATGGGCGGAAAGAACCCTCAGATTGTGCTTGCTGATGCAGACATTGATTTAGCAGTACACGGAGCACTTTGGGGAGCATTTGGCACATCAGGACAAAGATGCACGGCAACTTCAAGAATAATAGTCGAGAAAAAAGTACTCAGGAAATTCACTGACAAGTTCCTGAAGGAAACAAAGAAAATAAAAGTTGGCAACGGACTGAAGAAAGATGTTACAATGGGGCCTGTCATTAACGGAAGCCAGATGACAAAGATACTCGGGTATATTGACACCGGTAAGAAAGAGGGCGGAAAGCTGCTTCTCGGTGGAAAGAGGATTCCTGGTAAAGGATTTTTCATACAGCCTACTATATTTGGCAATGTTAAGCCTGAAATGACAATAGCCCAGGAAGAGATATTTGGCCCGGTTGTTGTAATAATTGAAGCTAAAAACTTTATGGATGCTGTTAAGATTGCAAACAATGTCGAGTATGGACTTTCCTGGTCGATCTACACAAAAGACGTAAACAGAGCATTCAAAGCAATGGAACTTGCTGAATCAGGGATATTCTACATAAATGCCCCGACAATAGGAGCAGAAGTTCATCTCCCGTTCGGAGGAGTGAAAGGAACAGGAAATGGCGGAAGAGAAGCCGGAACTACGGGAATAGATGAGTTTACTGAGATGAAGAGCGTGTTTGTTGACTACTCCGGTGGCCTTCAAAGAGCACAGATAGACAATAAGTAAAATCATACAATAAATTGTATTAAATCATACAATAAATTGTATAAATTAGTAAAACTTTATAAACCCATGGTTTAAAAATAAACAATGAAAGAAATTAATATTCCTAGAGAGCAATTAATGGATTTGTTGAATAAGCTAAATCAGTTCTCAGAACATAGAATAGACATTTTCGCAGTTGGGGGCACAGCGCTCACACTCCTCGATATGAAAGATTCTACTAGGGATGTCGACTTCAACATAGATTCACGAGAAGGGTATGAAGAAATCAAAAAACTTTTTAAAAATATGGATTTCAATCCAATAGAAGAAAACAAATGGATGACTGATATAGGATTTCGCATAGACCTGTTTGAACAAGGTTATATTTTCTGTACACAGTTACTCGAAGATTACCAGAAAAAATCAAAAAAGATAAAGGATTTTGGTAACATACGTCTTTTTGCAATAAGTCCCTATGATATAATAATAACGAAAATAGCACGAATGGATGAAAGAGACCTGGAGGATATAAAGACAATTTTTAAGAAAGACAAAATAGATATCAAAAAGTTAAGTGAAAGATTCATTAAAACAATGGATAATTCATTTATTTCGAATGCGAATGATAACATGCTTCTTCTTCTCAAGAAAAAACTCGCAGAATGGGAAATTGATACAAGTGAAGAAGCTATAAAGATGGTGGAAAAATGGCAGATGCGTCAATGATAAAATATAATCTAGGGAAGTTTGGATACACATTTTTTGAAATCGCTGAAAAAAACATAGTTGATAATCTCATAATTGAAATAATCAAGAACAAGGAAAAGCGTTACATGAAGGCCATACCATTTATTATATATCAGTCTTACACCGAAAGTTCAAAAAAACCTTATCTTAACATGAAAAATCTTTACATGAAATCAATGGAAAGCAACCTTATTAGAGAAGTCAACGCGATGCTTTACATTACATCTGAAATTTTCATAATATCTGGAGATAGGGAAGACATGATAAGGGATATATCGAAATATTTAGAAGAGCATTCAAGCGAAAAGGAAATCAATATATTTGAGATCATTTTCAAAAATAAGGAAGGAACTGCAAGTATTGAATTTGAAGATTATGCAAAGAATGATAAAATAAATTGGATCGATTTTGGTGAATTTTTAAATGATTTCATGATGCACAAAAGTCTTAGGGAATCCCATGGAAAAAAAACACTGAAAGAAAGTATAGAGATTTCCCACAACAGAGATATTTTAATATATCTTTCCAGGCTTTTTAGCCCGAAGCAGAGAGAAATAATAGAGAAGATAATCAACGAAAAGCCTCTTGATAAAACAGAATATGAATATTACATAAGAATCATAAAGAAAAGGCTCAATGCTATAGCTGAACTTAAGAAACTTGCAGAAACGGCCATGGGGAAGAGGCCTAAGAGGGCGCAGATAGACAATAAATAGTTTTGCACACAAATAATTGAAATGGAAAAAAACAACAAAACAATACTTTGTTTTGGAAGTGTACATGAAGGCGATAAATTGGCTTTCGATTTACATGACATGTTAAAGGGTAATATTGTCTGCAAAAAGATTGCAAAATCAGAAAATCCGTTTGAACTCGCATCGTATCTTGAAACAGATCATCTTGTCATTTTGGATGTTGTCAAAGGTATAGAAAAGGTCACTCTTTTTAACAATGTCAAAGATTTCAAAAAGACACAAACTGTTACAATTCACGATCTTGACTTAGGGTTTGTTCTGAAATTGCTGGAAGAAGCTGACGGTAAAAAATTCAAAATAGTGGGAGTGCCTTACGGTGCAAAAAAAGAAGATATAATAGAAGAAGTTAAGAGAATCATCTCTTCAGTTTAAGTTCTAAGAAATGTACAGAACATGAAAAGCACGGATCATATGCCCTTAGTATCATCTCAAGCAGTTGCTTCACTTTCCTGTCGGTATGTTTTATTATCATTGGGAGGTATGACTTTATGTCATCTTCCATACTTGCCGCATTTTGTGACGTTGGTGTAATTATGTTTGCCTTAGTAATATTACCGTCCTTTCCGATTTTATAGTGGTGTATTAAAATTCCTCTTGGGGCCTCGCATGCAGCAACTCCTTCACCTTCTTTTATCCTTATTCGCTGGTTTTCCTCTTTCATTCCATTGCTGTATTCTTTTGCAATTCTAATACATTCATCTGTGAAGTGCACCAATTCTATTGCCTGGGCAATGTTATTGAAAAAAGGATTGTATATTGGTGGTGTAAACCCTGTACTTATTAGGAGTTTTTTAGCATCTTTTGAAAGGTATTCCGAATTTATGTTTATTCTCGGAAGTGCCCCTACCATGTAACTTTTTTTATTGAAGAATGCGTATTTAGCGTTTGAATGTCGTCCGATTTCTTCTTTTATATGTTTAGAATAATCTTCTGGTTTGAATGAGAATCTTTCCATGTTTGTCATTTCCTTTCCGAATAAAGTATATTCTTCTGAATTGTCCATTGCAAAATGAACGGTTTTCCTTTCCATTTCCGGGATTTTTATTTTAACGAATATGTTTGCAGCCTTTGTTACGAGTTTTTTCATTTCAGTTGTTTTTTCCAGTATTTCCTGCATTTTCTCTTTATCCGGAACAGAATAAAATCCACCTACTTTCGGTGTTACCGGATGAATCGCCCTTCCGCCAATAAGTTTTACTATATCACTTGAAACCCTTTGCAAGTCAAATGCCAAGTGAACATGATCCTTGTTTTTCTTTGACATTTCAATCGCATCGCTAACTCCCATATAATCCGGCAGTGCGAAGAAAAACAGGTGAGCAGTGTGACTATGTACCTGGCTGGCGTACATTAGTATTTTACGCAGGTCTGTGGTTTGTTTAGACGGTTTAACTCCTAAGGCGTTTTCTATTGCTCTTAGGGCAGTTACTGTGTGAACAACAGAACATATTCCGCAAATTCTTTGGGATATTTTGTGAACTTCTTTGCAGTTTTTACCGCGAACCATTGCCTCAAAATATCGTGACGCTTCGTATATCTCAAGATTACTAGTCTTTACTTTATTTCCACTCATTTCAACAGTAAGCTTTGCATGACCTTCTACTTTGCTTATTGCATCCAACTTGAATTTCTTTTTCATTTTTTAACTTCTCCTGAGTATCTGGAAAGAACTGTTTTAATATCGTCTTCTGAAATGCCCCTTTCCTTTAGAAGATCAATTTCAGCCCCCCTGTTTCCATCGGGTAATGGCCCTCTACATCCATCGCATGGTGTCCCTACAGAAGGGCACGGGGCATTACATCCTGCATACGTTACAGGACCATAACATACTTTGCCTTCTTTAAACAGGCATTTCGTGCCATTCTTTTTACATTCCACACAAACACAATAATCCTTTTCTCTTGGTTTTTTACCGGCAATTAAATCCATTGAGACTTCTATTACTTCGTTTTCATTAATGGGGCATCCTCTCATATAATAATCGACTTTTACATGACTGTTTAATGGTGTTACAGTATCAAGTGAGTTTCTACGTACTTCTTTATCATATACGGTTTTTCTGTAATTTTTTACAGAATTCCTTATCATCGGAATGCCGCCGGAACATGCGCAAGTTCCAAATGCTATTAAAAATTTTGTCCTTTTCCTAACATCTCTTAGGATCTTTATTTGATTTTTTGTTGAAACAGCGCCATCCATGAATGTTATATCGTAGTTCCCTTTTTTCTTAAAGTCCTTAAGCATTCTAAAGTTTACAATTTCTATGTTATCCAGTATTGTTTCTAACTTTTTTCCAATGAGCAAAAATTCAAAAAAGCATCCCTTGCATGATGTCAAACCTATGAAAGCAACCTTTGTTTTCATTGCCAGATCATCTCCGTTACCTCGTCTAGTTCTTCTAAGGAAAACACAGGACCATCTTCGCATACATACTTGTTTCCTATGTTGCAATGACCACATTTACCTGTACCGCATTGCATCCTTCTCTCAAGTGAAATGTATATGTTTCGATCCTTTATTCCAATCTTTTCCATACTCTGAACTGCGAACTTCATCATTATCGGCGGGCCGCAAGATATACCGATATTTCCCTTTACAGAATATTTATCGAATAATGTTGTAACAACACCTACATCACCTTTCCATTTACCTGAAGGCTTGTCAATAGTTGTGTAAAAATTGATATTTTTCCATTTCTTTGCTTTATCCATAAATAGCAAACTTTTTGGGTCTCTTGCACCATAAAGTACTGAAACGCTGCCATAATCCTTTCTGTTTTTCAGAATGTATTCGATAACAGATTTTATAGGGGGAAATCCCACCCCTCCCGCTACCATCACAATGTCTTTTCCTTTGATTTTTTCAACAGGAAAGCCATTTCCGTATGGTCCTCTTATTCCCACTAAATCCCCCTTTTTGAGGTTAAAAAGTGCTCCTGTGACATTTCCTACATTTCTGACAGTGAGTTCAAAATATGATTTTTGATAGGGACTTGAACACATTGAGATTGCCGCTTCACCTACTCCGAAAACAGAAACCTGTACAAACTGACCAGGCTTGAAATTAAGCGGTTTTCCGTTTGATAATTTCAACTTAAACGTTTTTACGTCTGAATTTTCTCTTGTTATTCCAAGTATTTTTGCCATTTTAGGAACGTAATTTTCTTTTTGCATACTCATTCCTTATTTTCTTTACTTCTTCTGTTATGTCTATTTTTGTCATACACTCTGTTATACATCTTCCGCAGCCTACACAATGATATTTTCCCTGATTTTCTTTGCCGTAGACAAGCTTGTGGTAGAAGAATTGCTTCAGTCGCTCTGTTCTGCTCTTTCTGGATATTACATTGCCTGCAACTTTTGTAAACGGTTTTAACATACAATAATTCGAATCTCTTACAATCTTACCTTTGCCTTTCTCCTCTGAATTCTCGTGTAAAATATCAAAACAATAACAAGTAGGGCAAATACTTGTACAGGATGCACACGACAGACACTTTTTCGATGTATCTTCCCATATTTTACTTTCAAACGATGCTTTCATTATCTCAGGGAGATTTTCAGTGTTTAACTTCTTTTTGAATTTCAGTCTAGTTTTTTTTGCTTTACTTGATGTTTTTTTGAAAAGTGCTGAAGAAATGAATTTCTTTCCCTTTGGACTACCCACTTGAACATGATAATTGTTTCCCTGCTCTGTGAAAAGCAGGTCATATCCTTCGTTTACTTCACATGTTTCCATGGAATCGCAAAAACAATTTTCCCCTGCTGTTGAACAATTTAATGCAAATATCGTAATTGAATTTCTTTTTTTATTGTAACAATCATCTGTAAATTCGCCTGAAAGCATTACTTTGTCGAGAACCAAAATTCCATGGACATCACATGGTCTCATTCCAAAAAGTATTATATCACTACCGTCTTTGCCTTTCTTCAGTTTTCCATTATCATATTCAGCGATTACATGCCCTTCCGGGATAAGGAATTTTTTAGGTGGAAATTCTGTGTTTGTAAAACCTGTTATATTTAGATCTCTCGCTGTATCTATTTTTTTATAATTCCATTCCCCTTTTTTGAGAACCGGTGCGATAAATGCAGTCTTTTTTACGAGCGAATCAATGAACTTTGGGAAATCCGATTTTCTTATTAAATAGAAAGCTTCTTTGACCATAAAACCCCGATATTAAGATTTAATTTAGTTTTTATTTAAGTTAGGATAAATAATCAAGAATATGATGTTAACACTTTCTGGGTGATGTTATGTACAAAATTGTTAAAAGAGAGGTTTTAATCGAAGGCGATACGGAATTAATGGAAGTTTATGCACCAAGAATAGCAAAGCGCATAAACGCAGGTAACTTCATAATGCTCCGAATATCTGAGAAGGGCGAAAAAATTCCAATGAGTATTTTCGATTACGACCGCAAGAAAGGAACTGTTACAATCATTTTCAAAATAATCGGAAAAACGACAAAAGAGCTTTCATGTCTGAAAGAGGGAGACAGCTTACTTAATTTTCTCGGTCCACTTGGAAAATCAACGGACATAGAAAAGTTTGGAACCGTTGTATGCATAGGGGGAGGCATAGGAACTGTTCCGTTCAATCCAATATGCAGAGACCTTAAAAAAGCGGGCAATAAGGTGATATCAATACTTGGTGCACGCAACAAGGATTTGCTTATTTTAGAAAAGGAAATCGGAAATCACAGCAATGAACTTTACATTGCAACTGATGATGGGACAAAAGGACAGAAAGGATTTGTTACAGATGTACTGAAAAAACTAATAGATGACGGTGTTAAAATAGACAGAGTTATTGCAATTGGACCAATTATAATGATGAAATTTGTTTCTCAGATGACAAAGCCATATGGTATAAAGACCATAGTTAGCCTAAATCCAATAATGGTTGATGGCACAGGGATGTGTGGCTGTTGCAGGCTAACTATCGGAAATGAAACTAAATTTGGGTGTGTTGACGGTCCTGATTTTGATGGACATTTGGTAGATTTTGATAATCTCATGTTGAGAAATAATAGATTTTTAGCAGAAGAAAAAGAAGCATCAGAACATGGAGGTGGTGAATGTGCCTGTAAAAAAGGAAAAGCATAAGATGCCTACGCAGGACCCTAAGAAAAGGGCCACCAACTTTAACGAAGTTGAACTTGGTTATGATGAAAAAACAGCAATAGAAGAAGCAAAAAGATGCCTTCATTGTGTTAATAAACCGTGTGTTAGCGGATGTCCTGTCAATATTGAAATTCCTTCTTTTGTAAAATTCATAAGCGAAGGCGACTTTGCTTCAGCAATAAAAAAAATAAGAGAAAAAAGCGATCTCCCGGCTGTCTGCGGAAGGGTGTGCCCTTATGAAAACCAATGTGAAGGTGTATGCACTCTTAAAAAAATGGGTGAGCCTCTTGCAATAGGCAAACTTGAAAGATTCGCTTCAGACTACGAGAGAAAGCATGGATTTAAATGTGATCTTCCTCGTCCGACAGGAAAGAAAGTTGCTGTCGTTGGTTCTGGTCCGTCTGGGCTCACGTGTGCCGGTGATTTAGCAAAAATGGGTCACAGTGTTCATATTTTTGAAGCACTTCATGACGGTGGTGGGGTTTTGACATACGGCATACCCGAATTCAGGCTTCCCAAGGAAATTGTAAAAACAGAAATAAGCTGCATAAAGAGTCTAGGTGTTGAAATCGAATACGATGTTGTTGTTGGTAAAACCGTAACAATTGATGAACTAAGAGAAGAATTTGATGCTGTTTTCATAGGTACGGGTGCAGGCCTTCCATCATGGATGGGAATACCCGGAGAAAACTTAAACGGTGTATATTCGGCAAATGAATTCTTGACACGTGTTAATTTCATGAAGGCTTACAAGTTCCCTGAATATTCTACTCCTGTTAGAGTAGGTAAAATTGTTGTTACAGTTGGTGCAGGTAATGTTGCAGTTGATTGTGCAAGAACCGCTCTGAGACTCGGTGCAAAAAAATCAATTATTGCTTACAGAAGAAGTGAAAAAGAAGCTCCTGCAAGAATCGAGGAAATACACCATGCAAAAGAGGAAGGCATAGAGTTTAAGTTCCTCACTCAGCCAATGAAGATTATTGGAAATGGCGATGGCGAAGTTAAGGGAGTTGAATGCGTTAAAATGAGACTCGGCGAACCAGACAATTCTGGCAGAAGAAGACCTATTCCAATAGAGGGTTCAACTTTAACAATTGATGCTGATACTGTAATAGTTGCAATAGGGGAAAAACCAAATCCTGTTCTTACAGAAAACACAAACGGGCTTAAGATTACAAAAAAGGGTACAATAGAAGCTGATGAAAACGGCAAGACGTCTTTGAAAGGTGTGTTTGCAGGCGGGGATATAACAACTGGTGCAGCAACCGTAATACTTGCAATGGGTGCCGGTAAAAAAGCTGGAAAGGCAATAGACGAATATCTTAAGAGTAAGTAAATCTAATTTTGATTTTTAAGAAACAGCGTGATAAATAAAAGATGTCTTTCGATATTGTCGACAAACTGGAGTGGGGAGAACTTGCAACGTTTGTTCCAAACAAAAAACTGCCTGTATATAACTGGTTCTATTACAAGGAAGGATATTCCCGTGATCTTATTTTCAAGCTCATTGACATGTTCGGTGTAAAGAAAGGAGATTTGGTGCTTGATCAATTCTGTGGTACAGGGACAACAAACCTTGCATGCAGACAAAAAGGCATAGATTCTGTTGGTTTTGAAGTATCTCCGCTTGCACTATTTGCTGCTGAAGTTAAGACAAGAGACTATGATATAGAATTACTTCGTGAAACACTTTTACTTATCAGAAAAGCAAAATTCAGAAAAATAATCAAATCATGGGTACCGAGCAATATAAAAAAATATTTCAACCCTCACACACTTGATGACGTTCTCTTTTTCCGTCAGCTTGTAAAAGAAATTGATGACGGACCCACAAGGGAATTTTTCAGGTTAGCGCTTATTTCAGCTGCTACAAGGTGTTCTTACATGTACAAGGACGGGAGCGTTGTAAAGGTCAGAAAACATCCAATCCCGCCTTTTAGAAAATTCTACAATTGGAGATTGAAACGTATGATAAAAAACCTTGAAAAGTTCGAACAAGGTAACGAATGCAGAACTGTAATAACAAGGGGAGACGCAAGAAAACTCAAACTGGATGATGAAGAAATTGATTTTGTTATGACATCTCCACCGTATTTGAACAAAATTGAATACACGAAGATATACGGTGTTGAGGAATTCCTATTCTTTGGGACAAGCAAAAAACGTGGTGTTCGTTCATATATTGGTATGCAGGTAGAACCAGAACGTATTTTCCCAGAGCTTCCTGACATTGCAAATGCATATTTTGCAGACATGAGGCAGACCCTGAAAGAAATGTACAGGGTATGTAAACCGGGGGCAAAAGCAGCAATAGTTGTTGGTAATGGATGTTTTCCTGATGGTGTTATACAAAGCGATGAACTGATATCCGAACTAGCTGAAAAAATCGGTTTTTCAGTAGATAAAATACACGTTCTTAACAAACGATGGTGTACGAAAAACAGAACAGAAAAAGTCGGAGAACTTAGA
>DAOWAL010000037.1 GCA_030634615.1 Candidatus Aenigmatarchaeota archaeon
AGCTCCTCTTGAAGATGATAAGTATGTTTCTGGGATTGGAATACCGTTTTTTGCAAGTTGTTCAAGTGTTAAGAATTTGTTATGGGCTATTAAGACAGTTTCAGCAACATATGGTTTGTTTACACCAAGATGATCCAAAAATCTCATGACAGGATAACCAATTTGAGCACGCTTGGAATCTATTCTTGGAATAATATAATCAAAATCTGTAAGATCTTTTTTTCCGTAAAACGCATGTATGCCTTTTTTGTCGGTTTTTAGAATAACACCAACAAGAGGAACAAGTTCTATTTTTTTGAATGCTTTTTTGCCTTCTTCAAGTATACGCTTTGTACTGTAAGCGCATTCTGTTTCTTTTGGACCAAGTATAGCAACTTTCATAATAGCTCCCTCACTCTTTTCGATTTATCCAGTTCCAATCTATTATTCAAACCATTAATTAAATACTTTGTATTTTTATGAGTAACAAGCCAGTATGGATAATACACTGGTTTAACTTCAAGTATTTTCATGTCCCATATCTCCCCTATCTTATGCACAAAATCAGGAGAAACCATAAAGTCCATCTTTTCTCCTTCAAGTCCTTTTTCTACCACTTTGTGATCTATTTTAAGAAGTCTCGGATTCATTGGAACATTCAAGTCAAATGCGCTTTTAAACATGTAACCGTCACTGGTTATCAGTTTTTTTGCCGCAAGCTGCCTGAGACTTTCTTTTGCAGTACTGAGGAGTATTTTGAGATCATTTGAAATCTTTTCAATTGTTGCGTATTTGTTTTTTACTAAGTAAAGAAGTATGCCTCTTTGGGAAGGTGCCATGCCAAGCAGTGAACGTATACCCTTGCTGTAATCTATTGCATCTTTATTTTCAAACGCAACTTCACCTGTAACACCGTCGACATAAAATTCAGCTTCATTGCCATTATAATTGCCAAATGCCTGCCACATTGGATAATTTAGTAATTTTATGGCATCTATACCCTTAAAGCTCTTTTTTACGGCATCTTCTCCGAATTTTGGTGCAAGCAACAGTATTCTTTCTTCTGGAGCAGCGATTCCCTCAATTGCCTTTATTGCTTCACCGCCGTGTTCGCTTCTGCGTATCCTTATGTCGACAAAAAGAGGTTGCTCTGTTGCACCGACAACCATTGCAACACCTATGGGAAGATCCTTTATTTCATCCCTCATTCCAAATTCAACGCCCTCCACTGAGTCCATTATGGCCTTTATGTCGTTTGGATTTGTTACTTTGAGTATGATTTGGGTGGAACACTGGGAAAGAACGTTCTTGTCAACCTTTGCCGGTCGCTGCGTTATTATGCACAAACCGACCCCAAATTTTCTTCCCTCCGATGCAATTGTTCTGAGAATCTTTGAGCTTGCAACTTCACCAAGTCCTCTTTCAGGACAGAAGTTATGGGCCTCTTCAATAACAATGAAAAATTCCGGAATCTTGCCGTGCTTTTTTGCCATGAAAAGTTCCTTTATAAGTTTTAGTGCAACTATTTGCTGTATATCCGGAGTCGCCTCTTTCAGATCAATAATAGAAATCCTTCCCTTTTTGACAAGATCTGTTACTTTTGTAGGATTTGATGAAAATAATTTTGTCTTTTCGAGCACTTCAAGAAGGGACATTAAATTCCACCTAACATTGCTTTCTATTAGTTCCACTTCATCTATTACATCTCTAAGGGTATAATCCCTTCCTTCAAGATTTTTTATGGCCGAATAAAGAAGCCCTTTCTGAGAAGAAGATATCTTTGTAGGCAGCATTTCAAATATTTCGTCCGGTGAAAGTTTCGAATCCAGTTTTATGGGGTTTCTGAGTCCCATATCAAAAATCTCGACCTGTTTTTTGTAAGCCTTTGGCTTTATTCCAAATGTTCCCATTTGGCTTATTTCATTCTCTCTTTTGTTTTCATATGCCAAAGTTCTATACTCGCCATGAGGATCGATTATAACAACAGGAACATTCTTTTCTGCAAGTTCTTCCAGTACAACACCTGCTGCGTATGATTTACCGGTACCTGTCTTGGCGAGCACTGCAACGTGTTTTGTAAGTAAATGTTTTGCCGGCAAGGTGACAGGTATTTTGTAGCCTCCGAGAAGTCCAAGATAAAGACCATCATCTTTCAGTCCTATTGTCTGTTTTATGAGTTCGTCATCTGCTGTGTATATAGGGGTATCCGGTTCGAATGGTACTGTGAGAGATTTTAAAAATCCTCTGGAATCACGATAGCCAATAACCTTTGCCTTAGCCATTGTCCTGTTTGGGTACTTTGTAATGGAGTCAACGTAAGCTAGAATCCACTTGCCTTCAAAGTCTTTTATGGCAATGTACTGCATTTTTTTGACTCTTGCCTCAGCCCTGAAGCTAAAGTTCTTTGTAGTAACACTCCCAGATATATTGCCCAACATCATGACTTAATAGATTGTCATGAGGATTTAATATTGTTAATGTTTAACTTCTTCTTTTTGTGCTCTCTGCCAACAAGGATATTTGCAAAAATTATCAGAGCCCCGCCAACGTATACGTACTGCGGTATTGATTCGCTCAGTATTATCAGCGCAAGAACTATTGCTGTAAGCGGCTCTGTAAGCGATACTGTTATGACTGCATTGTGTGCTCTTATTGTATTCAGTCCCTTGGCGTAGAAGATGTATCCCAGGAAAGTAAAGAATGCTAAACCGAATATCCATATTGGAACTGAGTGTACCGGAGAAAAAATAAATGATTCCGTTGGAAGCAGAAGTGTCAGCATCAGTCCACCTATTACAAGAGGCCAGAACGTGACTTTCCAGTATGGCATTCCCCTCTTCTCGAAATATCTCATGAACACAAAAAAGACCGAATACCCGCATCCTGATATTAAGGCGAGGATATTCCCAAATGTATTCGCCTGCAAATTCATCTCTGATCCGTATATCGACCAAACTCCAACAAGAACCAAAATGAGAGCGATAATTTCCAATCTGGTTATCTTCTCCTTTAGAAAAATCCAAGACAGAAATGCAGTAACAAGAGGATAAACATACATGAGAATGACAGCATTGGAAACAGGAATGTATGAGAAGGATTTGATAAAAAATCCGAACCCTATGGTGACACCGAAAAAACCCGCGATTATGAACGGAAGAAGATTTTTCTTCTTCATTTCAAGAGTTTCAAGTGTTTTCATGTTCTTTGTGAAAATTATTAGTAGAAGCACCATCACAGAAGCGATTGCTACTCTTAGTATTGTAAGTAAGAAAGGTGAAACAGATGAACCGATAAGCTTTACCCATATCCCAATTGTCCCTAAAAATATCCCACAGAGAATAAGATAGAGCGTTCCTTTCATATCTTTTAATTAGGATTCGATGTATATATTCGATATGAAAAAAATTTATTTTGTAACATCTAACAAAAACAAATTCATAGAAGCAGAGAAGATACTCGACATGAAGCTTGTACAAGCAAAATTAAAGATCAACGAAATACAGGCACTTGACAATAGAAAAGTTGTAGAACACAAGGCACGTGAAGCTTATTCGATTCTCAAAAAACCTGTCATAGCAGAGGACACCGGTCTGTACATAAAGGACTGGAAAGGTTTTCCCGGAGCACTAGTATCCTGGGTCGTTGGTACAATTGGAATTGAAAAACTATGCAAACTTCTTAGAACAAGAAGGGATGTTACAGCTAAAGCATGCGTTTCGTATTACGACGGGAAAAATCTTAAGACGTTTTGTGGCCAAGTGAATGGTAAGATATCAGGATCACCGAGAGGTTCAGACAGATTTGACTGGGACAGAATTTTCATTCCTGATGGTGAAAAGAGGACATTTGCACAAATGTCAATAGAAGAAAAGAATAAAATTTCTCACAGAATGAAAGCATTCAGAAAATTGAAGAGATTTCTCGAATCAGAAGTCAAGTAACTGAAGACCGATTCTTTCATTATGTTTTCTGTTAATTGTTTCACTAAATGGGAACAAGACAATCTCGCATGTTGGCAGAACTTTAGCTTCCATTAAATGTCCACCAAATGTCCGGAACTTCGAATCGCCTATCAGAATATGTGCATGAATCTTTACTTCACCCTCGCTCATTGTCACGTTTCCTTGCAGGGATATCAATTCCAATAGAGAATCTTTGAAAACTTTCGAATGATACTTCTTTTTTTCAATTGAAAGATGCCCTATCTTCGCTTCACTTAGGCCACCGATTCCTGCGAAATGCCCTGATTTTGTGCCGGTTTTTTTGCAGAACTCGGTAAGTTTTTCGATTACCTTTTCTCCCTTTTCCAGCCTTATCACGTAATGTTCTCCGACTTTTTTGTAATCCATACTATCATATAGTATGTTCGTAAATAAGTGTTTTTGCCGTTCCATGAGTGTAAAAGCTTATATAAACTTAAATACAATTGATTTTAATATTAAAATAGATTGTATAAAATTAAAGGTGTGAAAATGGAAGTTTCAATAACAAAGATGTCTCAGAATGGACAGGTTGTAATACCACTTGAAATAAGAAAAGACGCAAAATTAAGTCCCAAAACAAAATTCTTAGTTTTCAATGAGGGTAATGAAATTCTGCTAAAACCCATAATAAAGGATAATTTGAAATCAGAAATTGAACTGCTCAGCAGAATAGAAAAAAGTGAAAGGGAAATATCAAGCGGAAAAATTGTGAAAGCCGAAACCAAGATGTCTGCAAAAAAAATAGACAACCTTTTAATGGGCGATTAGATGGAAATTATATTTTCCGAGGAGTTCAGGAAGGATTTTAAGAGGATTAAAGACAAAGGTACAAGAGAAAGAATAATCAAGGCAATTAAAAAACTTGAAACACTGCCTGATTCTGGTAAACCTCTCAGATATCAGTTCAAAGGGCACAAAAGACTTGTGATAAAACCTTTCAGGATTATATACAGAATAGAAAAAAACACTTTAATAATCAATTGCTTTGATCGCAGAAAACGTGTTTACAGATGAATTCTCAACTCACATCATCAAAGACATCATAGGATTATATGAAACCAATTCACGCAAGCGGTCTTTTCGCAAACGTTTTTGTGCGTTCACCTGCGCAAAAAGGTTTTATGAGCCCGAAGGGATTCGAACCCCCGACCTACCGGTCCGAAGCCGGTCGCTCTATCCACTGAGCTACGAGCCCGTATATTAAATTATATGCTATTAATTGATCTAATTTTTTAAATAAAAATGAAGAAAGATGAACGTAATTGTACGCTCACCGATAAACTATGTCCTTTCTGACCTCGTTTGCCTTGTCTTTGCCAAGCAATGCCTTGACAATCTCAAGTGAAAATTCAATTGAAGTGCCAGGCCCTTCTGCTGTTATTACGTGTCCATCTACAATGACTTTGCCTGATCTTGGTCTTGGTATTTCTCTTTCCATGCCCGGATATATAGTTGCCTTTCTTTCGTCAAGTATTCCCATCTTACCAAGAATGGATGGTGAAGCACATATTGCAGCTATTATCTTTTCACTATCGTTCATGTGGTTTATTATGTCAAAAACTTTTTTGGACCTTCCAAGATTTATGTAACCAGGATTTCCGCCTGGTAGAACAACACACTCAAAATCAGCAGCTTTTACATCATCCATTTTTATGTCGGTTATAACTTTTATGCCGGATCTACCTTCAACAATACTGGACGGAAGTCCAGCTAAAACAACATCAAGGCCTGCCCTTCTCAAAACATCTGCGGTTGCAAGTGCTTCAATTTCTTCAAAACCCTCAGCCAAAGGAATTAAAACTTTCTTCATAAAATCACCTGTTTTTAACATAAATCAGGGATTTATAAAGAATCTTGATTAAAGATACATGTCCAATACGAGAAAACTTTTATATATCAACGTAACATATTCATATAATTAATCAATCGAATACTGATTGTTTAAAATATCATATTTAATTAGGAGGTTTGATATGCAAGCCATACCACAAAATAACATGGCCTACGATAGAGCCATAATTGTATTTTCACCTGACGGCAGACTCTTGCAAGTCGAATACGCAAGGCAAGCCGTTAAGAGGGGAACCACAGCCATCGGTTTAGTAGTGAAGGATGGAGTAATTTTAGGAGCTATAAAATCTTCAGCTCCTTTAAGCGTAACTGATACATACAAAAAGATTTTTGAAGTTGATGAACATATCGGGTTGGTTGGTTCTGGTTATCTTGCCGATGCAAGAAATCTTGTTGAAGCTGCACGAGTAAAATCACAGATAAACAGGATAACTTATGGTGAATCTATTTCCGTTAAAAGTCTTGCTAAATATTTAGCAAACCACAAGCACATGGCAACACAATATGCCGGTCTAAGACCATTCGGTGTAGGACTTCTCATTGGAGGAGCAGACGGAACAGGAGCAAATTTGTATGAAACAGATCCGTCAGGAACAATGCTGGAATGGAAAGCACAGGCAATAGGAAGAGGTGCTGACAAGGCAAAGAAAGTTCTAAAAACAAGTTACAAAGACGGAATGCCAACAAAAGACGGACTTAAGCTTCTGGTAAAAGCCCTGAAGGCAAGCGAAAAAAATGCTGACAAAGAGTGTATGGAAATTGCAATCATAAAAGAAGACGAAATAAAAAAGATTTTTGGGACAGATATTGACAAATTCTTGAAAGAATAATTCCAAAAATCTATTTTTTAGTTTTCCGGAGGTTTTACTATGGTTTCTATTGAAGATGCGGTTATAGCAAGAATTACAAGAGGCGAAGAACATTTTGAAATAATGGTCGACCCAAACAAAGCTTTGGATTTCAAACGAGGGAAAGATGATAACATAGAAAATGTCTTAGCTGTAAATGAAGTATTTAAGGATTCTAAGAAAGGCGAAAGACACGCAACAGAAGATCTACAAAAGGCATTTGGTACAACCGATGTATTCGAAATCGCAAAAAAAATTATTCTGAACGGTGAAATACAACTCACGACAGAGCAAAGAAATAAATTTATGGAAGATAAGAAAAAGGAGATAGCTTCAATAATAGCAAGACAGGGAATTGATCCCAAAACAAAGCTTCCGCATCCGGAAACAAGAATTACAAATGCTATGAATGAAGCACGTGTACATGTTGATCCCTTTAAACCTGCAAAAGAGCAGATAAAAATTGTACTTGAAAAAATTCAGGAAATTCTGCCAATATCCCTTGAAAGGATAGAAATTGCAATTAGGGTACCAATAGAATATGCAGGAAAAGCAAATTCTATTGTAAGGGAAATAACAAACGTGAAAAAAGAGGAATGGACATCCGATTCATGGGTGGCAGTAGTCGAAATACCTGCCGGTATGCAAAGCGATATATATGACAAATTAAATAAGCTAACGGCCGGTAAAGTTGATGTTAAAATTATAAAGGAACATAAAATATAAATATAGTTGGTGAAATTATGGAAAAAGTTGAAGAGAAAAAAGTTGACACAAAAACAGAAGAAATGCCAAGAGAGCAAAATGACAGGAAAGTTGTTTTGCCAGGCGATAAGATAATAGAATCAATGGATTACCTCCCCGGGAAAAACTGTTTCAGGGACGGAGATTCAGTGTATTCCAAAAGACTCGGAGTAGTCTACTACAAAGGAAGGGTAATTGAAGTGATACCGCTTTCAGGCACTTACATGCCGGAGGCAGACGACATGGTAATAGGCACTGTTGCCGAAGTACAATACAATGGGTGGACAATTAACATAAACGCCCCATACAAAGCATACCTTCCACTTGCAGGAGTGCGTGGTTTCATAGAACCATCAAAAACCGATATCTCGAAAATATACGGTGTCGGTGATGTGATATACGCAAAAATATCTGAAGTAACTCCAATGAAAGATATCAGAATTTCAATGAAAGATCCAAAAACAAGAAAATTCGAAGACGGTAGAGTTGTGAAGATATCACCTGTAAAAGTTCCAAGAGTTATTGGAAAACAGGGTTCAATGATAAATACAATAAAGGATAAAACTGGTTGCAGAATTTCTGTAGGTCAGAATGGAATGATCTGGCTTCATGGTGAAAAAGAAGATTTGGCAGCCAGAGCAATTAACGAAATTGAGGAGAAATCACAGATTTCAGGCTTAACCGATCACATATCAAAACTGTTGAGCGGGAAGTGATAGGAGGAGATTTACATGAAAAGAGAAGATAACAGAAAAGCTGACGAGATGCGGCCTATCAAAATGGAAGTAGGTATTATTAAGAAAGCTGACGGTTCTGCTATGGTAGCAATTGGAGATACAATAGCAATTGCAGCTGTTTACGGACCAAGAGAACTTAACCCAAGGCACATGCAAAAAAGCGATACAGCAATATTGCAGTGTCATTACACAATGGCACCTTTCTCAACAAAGGACAGGGTTAGGCCAGGACCATCCAGAAGGAGCAAGGAAATATCAAAGGTTACAAGAGAATCACTTGAACCGGCACTGTTCCTTAAGGAATTCCCAAAAACAACTGTTGACGTTTTCATAACAATAATGCAGGCAAATGCCGGAACAAGGACAGCCGGTATAAATGCAGCAAGCTTAGCTTTAGCTGATGCGGGAATACAGATGCGTGACCTTGTAACATCGATTGCAGCAGGTAAAATAGGAAAAGATTATGTAATCGATCTGAAAGGCAAAGAAGAAGAAGCAACAGCATGCGACCTTCCAATAGCTTACATGCCAAGGGAGAAGAAATTTACCCTTCTTCAGATGGACGGCGATATCACAAAAGAAGACATGTCAAAGATAATAAAACTCGCTGTCAAAGGATGTGAAGAGCTTTACGAACATCAGAGGAAAGCGTTGCTTAAAAAATGGTCAAAGGAGGGATTCTAATGAGTTTCCAGAATAAGTACATATTCAGTCATTTTGCAAAAGGTAAAAGGCTTGACGGAAGAAAATTCGATGAACAAAGAAAAATTGAAATAGAAACAAACGTAATACCTCAGGCAGAAGGTTCTGCTAGGGTAAAAATTGGTGACACAGAAGTCATTGCCGGTGTAAAAATGGGTATGGGAACGCCATTTCCTGATTCGCAAGAAGAAGGTGTCTTAATAGTAAATGCAGAGTTCTCACCACTTGCATCACCCGAATTTGAACTTGGTCCTCCAAGAGAAAATTCAATTGAACTTGCAAGAGTGGTCGACAGAGGCATTCGTGAATCGAAGAGCATTGACACAAAGAAACTTTGCGTTGAAAAAGGGGAAAAGGTATGGATGGTTTTTATTGACATAAATCCTATCAACCATGACGGTAATCTACTGGATGCAGCAGGTATTGCTGCAATAACAGCATTACATTCAGCAAAAATGCCAAAGTATGATAAAAAAGAAGATAAGGTACTTTACGGCGAAGACGATAAACCACTTCCAATCAATAACATGCCAATACCAGTAACATTTGGTTTTATTGATGGAAAAGTGATGGTCGATCCAAGAATTGAAGAAGAAAGAGCAATACAAACAAGAATAACAATTACAACAATGACAAACGGCAACATAACAGCTCTTCAGAAGGCAAGACCAGGAGCATTTACACTCGAAAGTCTTGAAGAGGCAACAGACATTTCAATAAAACTCGGGAAGGAAATAAGAAAGCTTATCAAGAAAAGCTTATAAACCTAAAAACAGAAACTGTTAAAATTAAAAGTGATTACTATGCCAAGGACAAAAAAAGTTGGAGCAACCGGAAGATACGGGGCAAGATACGGTAAAGGTGTAAAGAAAAGAATTATAGCAATAGAGAAAAAACAAAAAGTAAAACACAAATGCCCAGAGTGTCTTAAAAATGGATTGAAGAGAATTTCCCCTGGAATATGGACTTGCCCTAAATGCGGTCTTAAAGTCGCAGGTAAAGCATATGAACCAGGGACAAAGTAAAGTTGATATTATGACAGAAACTAAAACTCACATATACAAGTGCCTTAAATGCGGAAAGGACATCGAAATGGACATCAATACCACAAAAAAGGTAATATGTCGTTACTGCGGTTACAGGATACTTGAAAAGAGAAGGCCTAAGACCAAGAAAAGGGTCGAAGCAAGGTGATTCTATGAACAAAGAAGCAGAGCAATTACTGGGCCAAGCGCAGATTTATCAGCAACAAATACAGAATATAATGGCTCAAAAATCTGCAATGGCAATGGAACTAAATGATATAAAAAAGGCTCTC
>DAOWAL010000023.1 GCA_030634615.1 Candidatus Aenigmatarchaeota archaeon
AAACAGAAACAGAGTATGTCATTCTTACAGTATTTTTCATCGGAATTGTTGTATCAGTTTACTATATATTATCTGTTTTTACAACAACTGTTAATCCAGCTGAAATAATTGAAAAAATGGTACTTGTGAGCGTAATCATTTCAATACTGATAATGCTTGCAATAGTTCTTTACAAAGAAATGGAATTGCGTAATCAGATAAGACAATTAATAAATTCTGGTTTTGAGACTGAAAAAGAGAAGGGATATACAAGAACAGCAAAAGATGTCAAGCGTGACATGATGAGAATATACAGGGATATGGGAGCCCTTAAAATTATAATGCAAGATGGGATAATCGAAAAGAGTGCTTACAATAAAGAAATCAAGTCACTTGAAGAAAGAATAAATGTCCTGAAAAAAGAACATGACAAACTGGCAAAGGTTAAGTAAGGTCATTCAGACAATCCTGTTTTCTTTCAGTGTCTTTGTTATCTTGTCCAGAGACAGAACAATTGCCTCAAATCTTTTGCTAATATCTGCTTCCAGTTGTTCTGCCCGATGTTCTCTTTGATCGAATATTTTTAGTGTACGCATTACATTTTCGAGTGTTTTGCAAAGACCGTGAATCTCTGCACCACCAAACTCTATCTGTGTTTTAAGATGCTTTATCTTCTCGTCTATCCTGTCCAATTTTTTATCTATCATCATCAATCCCCAATCATTTCAAAGGGTTCAGGCATGCCCTCATGCCCCATGCTCTCAACTCTGTTAACTCTTCTTGCCGTTGGTGGATGTGTGGAGTAAAGACCTGAGAGACCAGTTCTCTTGTAGGGGTTCACCATCCACAAATTACTAAACACTGGCGAACCTTCCATACGATTTTGCAGTGCCACTTCACTCATCTTTTTAATGGCTGATGCCATATCAAGAGGTTTTCTGGAATATCTTGTCCCGTAGTAATCGGCTTTATATTCCCTTACATCTGAAAGAGCCAATCGAATGAAAAACACTGCAAACGGTCTTAAAATGAATGTTGAACGAAGCATGTTTGTAAGGGCAACAGCAACGCTTTGTATATATGTATCCTCATTTGCTATGTGAAACATTTCGTGTGCGATAATATTTTTTATTTCATTTTTGTTCATACTGAGTGCACCTTCTGTGATACATACAGAAGCCTTCTTTTTATTCTTTCCAAGCGAAAAAGAATTCGGTATATCCATTTGCAGTATGTAAACTTTGGGCTTCGGTACACGTGCATTTAATGCCATTTCTTCCACGATTTTATTCAGTTTCTCATCATCGCTTTCCTTTGCATGAAATCTTCTTAGTATTGGTTTTTGAGATCTCAGTATTGACATGAAATCAATGATTAAAGTTATAACAAAAAATACTCCACTAACAATAATAGCACCAAATACTCCTAGAAACAGAAAACCTATCAAAGCACCCATGGCTGAGAAAACAATTGTAAACATACCCAAAAAACCAAGTACTCTAAGGTCCATATCAACACCTGAACTTACTATAAAACTATTGTTCTAAAAACAATAAAAGCCTACTTTCCGAAGAACTTCTTCTTTTTATCCTTCATGCCACTCTTGTCGAAAGAGTATGGGAATTTTTCCTCACTCTTGTACCCTTCTAAAATTGATCTCTTCTCTGGCTCAGGTGGCCTTGGTAGTAGTGATGGTTTCTTTTTCTGGAAAGGCATAGGACCATTGTAATCACCAAGCGTGTGTTGTTTCTTTTTCCCGATTTTTACGTTTTTGAATCTGTCTTTGATGCTTCCAAGTGCACCGCCTTTTTTTGGTAATGCAAATTTCTTTTTTGGACGATATCCGAATACCGGATGATATCCTTTCTTTGGCGGCATCAATAAGTATACTAGGAATCCGCCTATCACGATTATTACAACTATTATTGCAACAAGCCCGAGTGTTCCGCCAAACTCAAAGATTGGTGATTCTGACATATCGCTTATCTGGTTCTTGAATTCGGATATTGATGTGTTGGTTTCTTTCAGTATACTGTATGCGTCAACATACTGGCCAGCATTTAATTTATCTTTAGCTTCTGAAAGCATGTTTAGTATACGTGTATATGTCCTGTTTGCAATAGTGTAGTTACCATCTGTGCTTGGTGGTATTTGGTTGAAAAGTGACGCAACCGATGCGAATAGTAACTTCAATTGGTCGTATGTCTGGTTTATCATAACCTTTGTTTCTTCTCTTGGTGATACTACTAAGTTTATTTCCTTTGTCTTGTATATGCTCGTGTTTGTGCTCACGTATACTTTTAGTGTTAATTTATGATAACCGACTTCTATGTCTTCAACTGATGTCAAGTTCACTGTAAATATACCTGAATTGCCAGTTGCTAAGTTGTAACTTGTTGGTGTTACTTCAGTTGTTGCCCCGCTCACACTTGATGTTGCATTAAGCTTTGCTACCCTTGTGTATGCACCATTATTTTTGATTGTTACTTTTGTTGAATTGCTGCCGCCCTGTACAATTTCTATTGTCTCAGTGTAATCTGATATCAGGAATTCATTTTCATAGCTGTAACACGTATGATCCTTGACATAACCAGATGGACATGATATAGCAGAACATGTACCACTTACACATGCCTGACTCTCAGCACAATCAGAATCTGAAGTACATCCTGATTCTGTGCTTGGTGCTGATGATGTGCCTGGGTCACTTGTTGTTGAACTGTTGTCATGTACTTCAACACCTATGTTTGTTAAATTTCCGTAATTTCCGTGTTGTGTACTACTATCTATTCCAACGTTGAGGTAGCATGCTGACTGATCTACTGTGACAGTATTGGCTGTTACTTTCCATGCTACTGTACAGTTGGTTTCGCCCATGTAAGCAGGTATGGTAGTTATGGTCCATGTATCCCCTGAAGAGTTGCTTTGGGCAGTACCCATACATGACGTATTGGCTACGTAAGGAGCGATGTCAACCTCGCACGAACTGGGGTTGTTAAGTGTTATCATAAAGTTGTTTGCGACAAGAGGGCCGTAATTTTTCACGTAAACAACGTATATTGCGTATTGTCCCTCGTCGAGATATTGGGCTTCGTTTACCCATATATGATTCTTGTTGATTATGTAAAGTCCAGCGTCGTTTATTACAACTTCGGTACCGCTTGTTGTCAAATCAGAGCTTATGTTTATACCTGTTCCGCCTATGATTGACGTATTGAGCGTTACCCCGCCTCTTACATTATACCTTCCGCCAGGTATCCTTGATGGTATAGTTGCGTTTACCATGCATATTGAGTAAGGGTTTGAAGCCTCTGCTGGGCAAGATACTATCCATGTTCCTGATGTTGCAGGAGTTCTGTAATTTGTGGCAGCTGTTCCTGCTGTATAAGATATATTTATGCTTGTGAAATCAAAATCATGGAAATCTGCATGATTCAGTATCTCGTTTTTGGATACGTATTGGTTTGTTCCGTTCTGAAGTTTAACAGTGAAATTGAATGTCATATTGGTGGCATTTTCGGTTTGTGACACAGTTGCTGGAGTTGTCGCGGTCAGGTTCAAAAGTAATGTTGATGTGAGATTTACTCTTATGTTTATGTCATTTGATTGATAAGGATAAGACGATGCATTTGGTTGGGTTGAATTTGTGGTGTTGAATCTTATCCATCCACTATATAGTCCAGAACTGTTGTCATAATAACTAGCGTTGATTGTTACATTTACATAAATAGTTCCACCCGAACCAGCACTTAACGGATTTGATGGCCACCCTACTGTGAAATTCATGAAGTAGGCGCCCTTGTAAAGAGTGAAATTTGATGTTGTGTTTACAAACGATAAATCATATCCACCAGTATTGTTGATAGGAAGTGCCAACTGTAAAACATTTGCCCCACTTCTTTCAAAACCTATAACATCTTTGAATGTGTATGTTGTCGAGCTGAAACTGTTGTTTACAAGCATGTTAGCAGTTTTAACATTGAATGATACAGGTATTCTGTAATCCCACTGTGATGGTTTGTAGTATTCAATGAAACCACCGTATGTTCCGTTTGATAAGTTTGTTGTCAGCGTGTTTATCTTGAGTGTAATGTTTTTAGTTGCATTTGCAGTTCCGATATCTGTGAAATTGAATCCTGCTGTTGGGTATGTTGAATTTAGCAGTGTTGATGAATCGTACCATACATGGACTGTAATGTTGTATTTGTCATCACCAGTTGTTGTAGTATTCCCAACAGTTAATTTCCACACGCCGTCATTGCTTGTTGAGATTGCACCACTGTAAAGTACGTTTTCTTCCTGTACAGTGTTTGTGGCATTTCCTGTCCTGTACTTTCCTGAGCTGTTTCCAATGAAGCTTGTATTCGAATCATTCATTGAAAGCGTCCAGTGTGTTGCACCCTTCCATTCCATCTTTGCCTTTATTTTCTGCGCAAAGGGAGGAACGATAAAATAATAATCCCCTGTCAGGTTGTTGTCTGTCCATGTTTGAATAGTGTAAAGCTCGGACCTTTCCTTTACACCTGTCCAGTTCATGACCTTTGTGTTTTTGAGTGTAACATTCACTTCAGAAGAACTCGTCGTGTCTATGTCAAGTGTTCCAAAATCAATGGATGTTATTTGTTTTGTGTCATCGCTTGTATTTGTTGTATTCAATGTTGTAAAATACAAGTATGTGACATAATTTTGCACAGTTGTTACATTGCCCCATATCCATAATTCCCATATGTCAGGAGTTGATGGTAATGTTCTGTATATTTCTTCTGTGCTTGTTCCGTTTTCAACAGATCTTTCTAAAAGTGTTCCTGATGAATCGAACAAATACATATCAATGTCTTGTGTGTGATTTGTAAGGTTTATTGTAATACCTGTTACATTATCCGCTATACTTGTGTTGAAATAATATTTGTGAATAAGACTGCTGTCAGCAGTTATGTTACCTTTCACGTATGCTATCCCTGATGTTGAGTTGAATGTGTTTTGCGAGTTTATTGGTATGTTCATATATACTGTTACGTTTGCATGGTCAGATGTTCCGTTTTCGCTTACATTGAATAATCCAGAATAATAACCTGGTGGGCAGTCTAGATATGATGTGAGATTGTAATATGTGGAATTTGTATTGTTTAGAGGGTTTGTATAATTCATGTAAGTACCCGATGCGTTCTGTACAACAAAAGGTATGTTGTTTGCAAGGCAAAGAGAGTGTTTTGCCGAGTCAAACCCTTCATAATCTCCCGCAGAGTAGTCGTTTTCGTCGAAATATTGCGGTCGTATAGTTGTTGTATCGTTATCCATCCAATAAATCGTATCGTTATATCCAGATTGATTAGACGTTATGTTAATCTGGAATCCTGTCCAGTTCAGATATAAACTATCCGGGGTCACTGTAAAATTGCCACCGATGCTTACTATTGCCGACCCTGAAAAAACAAATGCGAGTGAGAAAATTGAAAATAACACAACTAATGTACTTACTTCATGTTTTTTTACCATTACCAATACACCCTCAATCAAAAATGATTGTTTATTAAATAATTTTAGTTGCAGTCATATAAATTTATAACTATTATTAATACTGTAACTTATAATATTTTTATGAAACCAGGCCTTAAAACCATTGTTTTCATTGTTATTTTTTTCTTGGGCATTTTTGTTGGCATATTTTTCTCCCAGCCAACAGGATCTGTGAAGATCGGTGAAAATCAGGCAACTCCATTAACAGACAGGGATTATTTCAAGACAGTTGATCATCTTTTCAATTCAGCAAACCGCTCGATACGGATGATAATGTTTGACATAAAATACTATCCAGATTATCCGGACAGTCCCGGCAATTACCTTGTTTATGCACTTGGCAGTGCAGCGGAAAGAGGTCTTGATGTCGAAATAATAGTTGATGAATGGCTTACTGAAAAACCAATTCTTACCATGCTAAAGGACAGGGGGGTCAGAATAAAATACGATTCTCCCGACATAACAACTCATGCAAAACTTATAATAATAGACTCGGAGATAGTAATTATAGGCTCCACTAACTGGAGTTATCATTCAATTGATGAGAACCACGAAGCCAATGTAATCGTGCGTTCAGGTAAACTTGCAAAAGAATTTGAAGATTACTTCAATAAGATATGGACAGAATCATGAGTGAGAAAGAATCTTTGTCTGAAATCGAGGAGAGAAAGGCCAAGCTCAAAGAGCTCAGAAAGATGAAAGAGGATCCTTACAAAAGAAGATTCGATAAAACTCACCACGTATCCAATATAGAGGAGAAATCCAAGAAGCTCAAAGATGGCCAGCTGAAAAAGAGTTTCAAGGTTTCCGTTGCAGGTCGTGTGAGGTCCATCCGTAAGCATGGCGGTATCATGTTTTCCGACCTTGAGGATTACACCGGGAGGATACAGCTCTTCCTCGAAGAAAAAACACTAGGGAGAAAGAAATTCGAATTCTACGATTCGATGTTTAATACAGGTGATATTGTCGGAGTGAAAGGTTTTGTTTTTAGGACAAAACGCGGACAGCTGAGCATTTGGGTCGAGAGTTTCGAGCTTCTGACCAAATCCTTGAGGCCTCTCCCGAAGGAATGGTTCGGCCTTAAGGACAAAGAACTTCGATATAGACAGAGGTATGTTGATCTTATACTCAGCCCTGAAGTGAGGGAGACATTTGCAAAACGTGCAAAGGTAATAGAAGCAATACGCGAATTCCTGAAAGGCAGGGAATTCATTGAGGTTGAAACTCCCACACTCCAGCCGATTTACGGAGGTGCTTCTGCTAAACCTTTTGAATCAACCCTCAACGCGCTTGATATGAAAGTTTACATGCGCATCTCGAATGAGATGTACCTCAAGCGTCTGATAGTTGGGGGCTACGAGAGGATATTTGAATTCTCACAGGATTTCAGGAATGAGGGCATAGACAAGACTCACAATCCGGAATTCCTTCTCATGGAAACTATGTGTGCTTACGCTGATTACAAAGAGAGCATGGAAGTTACTGAGAAGATGATAGAACATGTTGTCAAGAAAGTGCATGGTAAAACCAAGGTAGTTTACCAGGGAGAGATTATAGAATTCAAAACGCCTTGGAAGTGCATGACCATGCTGGAATCCATAAAGAAATATACAGGGAAGAATTTCTCCAAGCTCGATGACAAGGAAACTTTCAAAGTAGCCAAATCCCTTGGAGCAGAAGTCGAGGAAGGTATGAGCTGGGGAGAGATAGTGGCCCAGGTCTTTGAAGACAAAGTTGAAGAGCATCTCATACAACCTGTTCACATATACGATTTCCCTGCAGATGTCTCTGGACTTTCAAAGAAGACAAAGAAAGACGACAGGATTGCCGAGCGTTTTGAGAGCTTTGTCAACACATGGGAACTCATAAACTCATATTCAGAAGCCAATGATCCGGGTCAGCTTGAAGAATACTGGAAAAAAGCCGAGAAAGAACTCAAAAAAGGAGACGAGGAAGCCCAGAGACTGGATACTGATTTCCTCAACGCTCTTGAATACGGCATGCCACCAACATCCGGGATAGGACTCGGTGTCGACCGCCTCGTGATGCTGATAACGAATTCGGCTTCGATCCGTGATGTTCTTTTCTTCCCTTTCATGAAGCCTGAAGATGACTCAAGGGTATGATATCTCGGTTAATTTATTTAAAATACCTCTCTGATATTAATACACTCATGGCCACGGTGGTGTAGCCTGGTTAGCACATCAGCTTGTGGAGCTGGTAGCTCGGGTTCAAATCCCGGCTGTGGCCCTTTGTTTCTAATTTTTATATTCTTACCCAATTACGGCAATTGCTAGCTAGCTATGCTTTCAACTGCGCTTGCTATCATCTCTCCGAACATGAGTGTTGATGCCATGGCGACAAGGAAGTACATTGAAACTGCGATAATAAGCATCTTTCCTGCCATGTTCCACTGGTATACTTTGTTTTCGCCCTGGGAAATCTTTGTAAGGAACATTGCAAGTATGATTATGACCTCTATGAGATATATCCCTATTATGAGCTGGAACATCTCAGGTGAAATTGATGATGCAACACCACCTGAACCGCCGCCTATAAGACCAGATGTCATGTTGACGGGAAGACTTGACCCTTCGCTGAGTTCCTGGAGTCTTTCACCTAAAATAGAAAGAACTTTTATGATTACCTGGGCCATGGCAACGATAATGCCTGTGACCATTGGCGTTAGAAGATAAGCTTGGAATGTCATTGAGGATGTCGATTCCTGAAGCAATTCGCGGATGTATTCCTGAGTTTCTCTAATGTTTCTCAAATATTTGGAAACAGTGAGCATACCTTCTGCAGCATATTTAACACCTTTTCTTGAAATGTCAACTATCATGAGCATTATGTTTCTGATAAGCTTGCTTGGATAGTATCTAATTGCTCCGTATTTTTCATGGAACAACGAATCCTTAAACGTCATTCCAAGGTTTTGTATGTTTTTGAGTGCTATTATAAACATATTTGCTATGCTAAGATCTTTTACATCGTCAATTGTTTTTTCAAGTGCTATTTCTGGAGGACTACCGCCAGATACCCTGTTACCTAACTGGAATAGGGCCAGTTCAAATTCACTTTCTGTTGCTAAAACATCTCCCTGAATCTTTATTCTCTGGAAATTTGACAGGAAGAAATACGTTGCAATACCGTATGCAATGCTCATTGTTATTAGCAGTGACATCATAATGGTGTACCAGTCGTGCTGCCCTGCACCTGAAAATAATATTTCCGGATTTTCAGAAAAGAACAACAATGGCGGTATCAAGAAAATTAGTCCAACCATTAATGCTATAGGAATTGCTGGTACTGCAATTTTTTTATCTCCCCTCTTTATCATGAAACTTCCGCTTGGTGGGAGATCGGGGTGATTGGAAGTATCCACTTGCGAAAACGTTGTTGGTCTTTTGTTCAGTACATTATTTATGAACCATATTAAAAACACAGGAAGTATTACATCATAACCTAGGAAGAAGTACTCAGGTCTTGCCATGTCGGAAAGAAATACGGCGGCCATTGGTGCCATGACACTTCCAAGTATTGGTAAAACAATACCCATCATGTGTATTACGCTAACAGGAAGAGCGAGTTCCTGGGCATAGTGTTTCATCCTTGTTTTTGTTCCGTCTAAAATAACGTCAAGCGCTTCGTCAAGTATTATTTCAGATTTACTTGATGAATGCGTTTGTGAATCCCGTATAAGTCTTAAGGATTCGGCAAATTCCTCATTCTCAGGTTTCCACTTTGCTATGTAGTCGCCCATGGCATGTGATGCTGAATAATATTTCCCCATTTGTATGTCCCATAATATCCTTCTCATGTCCCATGCAAGCGGACCTGTAACATTCGCTGCCGAAAATTTCAATGCCTGCTCAAGGTTTGGTGTAACCCTCATTGAAACAACCATGTAAAGGATTGCTAAAACAACCTGAGATGAAGCCTGCATTCTGTAAGCTTTCATGAGATTTTTGGGGTATTTCAAAAAATAGTATCCAAGTCCAAGACCACCTGCTGATACAAACACAATTCCAATCAAAGGTAAAATTCCAAGTGCCACGGTAATAACAGATGCTATGATAAATGCCATTAGTGTAAGAACAAAAAGGGCCATTACATCTTTTGGTGTAATTCTCATGCTCGTAAAGGCAATTCCGCTTTCAAGTTCTTTTTTTGTTGCTTCATCTGGCGGATTGACTGACAATACCTTACCAGACATTTTCGCTAAAAACTCAAACCATGTCAGTCTTTTTTTGTCCCTTTCTTTGAAGAGTTTAAATTCTCTTGAACCGATTGGGACTTTCTTACTCATTGTTGGATATGATAATTCTCTGTATGGTCTTTGGCGTGTTGTTTTTTCCGGTTTCTTCTCTTCTTCCTTTTTTTTCTTTCCGAATAAACTGACCATATTAATACTTATCCCGTTTTGCTTATATTTCACCCTTTTGAGATGTTAAGGGCAAGGTTTTCATCAGAAAGTCCATCGTTTTTTATGGCAATGGCATTACTGCCACCTAATATTTTCCTGTTGTTACCCATTATATCTTTGTCCGTGTAATCCAGATACATTTTCATTTTATATTTGTCGCCAAGTCCAAATGCAAATGACGGTTCTGGATAGTATAAGAAATCACCTGTGTTTATCAGACTTATTCTGTTGTTTATTGCTCTCCAGTCACCTCTTGTGAAAACAACGAACATAATGGAATTTGGATAATTCAAATCCATTCCGATTGCGAAATCACTTGCAGTTTTGTTTGTAAGTAATCCAAGAAAATGCTGGTTTTGGAAAACTACACCGTAAAGCGAATTTGCTGTGTATGATGCAATATAATAACTTGGCGGCTGACTGAAATACTCGTTTGTCATATCTGCAAAATCCCTTACACCTGTTCCTGGTATGTATGTTTTAGCACTTGTCTGGTTTAGTACAAGTCTTATTCTAATCTTTACCGAAACTGCTTCAAATGTTGTTATGTTCGTATCTTGTGCATTTCCAAGATCAGTTCCCGTAACTTCAACAGTCCATGTACCAGTCGCCTCTGGTGGAACACGATAATTGTATTCGTACGTATAACCGTTTGTTATTGATGTTATTTCTGTCATGTTAACATTGTCAATTATAGTTGCACTGTTGTTGTCTTTTATGGTTATTTTTACCGAACTGATGTCAGTTGCTCCGTCACCATCTGTGACATTTGCCTTTATGTATATTCTTGTGCCTGATTTTACAGTTATGATTTCATTGTAATCTTTATCATAAATTTTCGGTGTTTCAACTTCCAAAACATGATTATATGTGATATTACAGACCTGTGATGAGTATGGTGTCGATGTACCGTTCTGGTTCTTCGCTCTTATCCTGTAACAATATTGAGTATGGGGCGGAGATACTTCATCTATATAAGATGTTTCACTTGCCCATACTGTCCAGTTCTTGTCTGTCCCTCCCGCGTTTCCGGTTGTCTCCTCTATATAATATTCTATTCCAACAGGGTTTCCTCCCATGCTGAAATTGACTTCACATGAATGTGACCCATTGTATGATGTTGTCACGCTTGTTATTGAAGGTTGATTTGCGAGAGTGTAATTGCAAACTTCCCCGCTTTCAGTTCCTGTATTTGTCAAATTATCCCTGTACTGTACGCGGAAACAATACAATGTATCTGGGGTAAGAGAATTGTTTACATAGGTATTGCTTGCCTGCCATGAACCGACTGTTCCTGAATCATTGAATCTATATGGAAGACTGTGAATACCAGCACCGGAATCAGTTGCTGATTGTGCTGTTACTGTTGCTGATGTTGTTGTCGTTACAACAGAAAGTATTTGTGCAGGATTTGGTGTAGGTGCAGAATTATCTGCTGTGAAATTTACTGATACATCGTTTGAAATCTCATACGTATCATTTAACCTGCAGAAGATGGTATGATCATTTTCATCTCCCCATGGATTTGAAAAGGTACAGCTCCTTTCGCCTGTTCCCAATGTTGAATTGCAGTAGTTATCTTTTCCGCTCTCATTTCCACAGCTTAATGTGTATGAGTCACCGTTAGTATCTCCTGCTCCGGTAGTTATTATGTTTATATGGTCTCCGCTTCTGACGTGAGTAATATTTAACAAAATTCCTGTAATAGATGGATTATCATTTTCTGTAAAGTTTCTTTCGTTCTCAAACTCGTCTGCACCTATGCTATCATTTGCAGATACTCTGAAGGTGTAATTTGAACCATCTGTTGTTACTTTTGTTATGTAGCATGTGACATATGTTCCGGAACCAACTTTATTCATTGTTTCGTTTACACCATTCCATTCAAACATACAAGTATCTATGTTATTACCGTCAGTATCGTTAACAGTGACATTAATTGTTACAGAATTTCCAACCTGTCTGGAATCGTGTGCAGGCGTTGGGTAAACATATGTCAAATCTATTGCATCAACGCATTCTCCTGAAATACAATCGTCGCCTCCTGAACAATCTGCATCTGTCTGGCAATCGTACCATGTCCCGGGTGAACTGACAAGACAATAATCTGTATCTCCATCCCCGTCCACATCAACATGACTTTCGTTTGCATAGCAGTTCCCGTTCGCTATACACTTGTTTGCATTGCAGCATGCTTTGTCACTTGTATTTGTCATCCAGTTGTTGTCCATGCTTGCGTCTGCTGTTCTGGTTGCATAATTCTCACCTGAATCATCACCACAACACTCTGTCTCAGAACCTGTGGTGTATTCACCGAATCCCGACGACTCACCACCTTCTACCCAGTCGTAAATTGTGCATCCCGATGATGATGCTTCACAGTATGCCTGGTCATCGTCTCTGTTATGTACAGAAGATCCACAGCCAGAGCCACTGCATGTTACTGTATCAGTATATGTCCCTTGTGATGGACAACAAGTGCTTCCGTCACCGCTACATGCCAGTGCGCATGTTGTACCGTTTGAGTATGTATCATCACCGCATGCCCAGTCACCAGAATAACATGTTGTTCCTTCATTGTAACCATTACCGTATACCGTGATGCTGGAGCCATTTGCATTGCTACCGTCTGAACATGATATGTCGCCATAAAAACATGTCCCTGAAGAATCACTTACGGAATTATCAGGAGTGTACCCATTACCGTAAAGAGTGCCGCCTGAAGCCCCGTTTAATTCACTTCCGCTTGAACATGTTATATCCCCATAAAAACAATAACCGCTTGTTGCAGTTGTCGGATTCAAGGTATTGCACGCTGAATTTGAGCTTGAAAAATATCCATTTCCGCAAAGTAAATTAGTTGTATCGTTACCGT
>DAOWAL010000066.1 GCA_030634615.1 Candidatus Aenigmatarchaeota archaeon
CAAAAATTTCGATAATTGTGGAAACGCGTGACTCCCAAGCGTGTATCCGGTTGTTGTAAGTGCTGAAAACGCATAAAACACACCAAGTCTTATAGGTTCGGATAATGCCATAAATGACACTGATAAAAAGATTGAAAATGCTAATATGAAAAACCAGAACAGGTATGCTTCACCATTTTTGAAATATTCCTTGAAATCTTTGTTAAATACTTTACTATGAATGAAAAACGATGTTGACCCCACAAGCATGAGTAGTATCGTAACTATTTCTACTGCAATGTTATTATAGTGCCCAATAGAACCATTCATTGTCGAAAATCCGCCCGTGGAAAGTGATGTCAATGTGTGGTTCACAGAATCAAAGAGCGGCATTCCTGCGAAAAATAATAAAAATACACCAATAACTGTGTAAACAGCATATATTATACCTATCTTTTTTACAGTCGAATAAACACTGGCCTCTATTCTTCTTCCGCCGCTTTCTGCCCTGTACATGTAGTAAGATGACATTCCAGGAGAGGAAAGAAGCAGTAAGAATATGGCAAGTATTCCTATACCGCCTATCCACTGTGTAAGTGATCTCCAGAACAGTATCGAATAAGGAAGTGTCTCAGGATTAACAGTTGTCAGTCCGGTTGTGGTAAAACCTGACACAGATTCGAAAACAGCATCAATTGGTTCCATGTGGTCAAGGTATGGGATTGCACCAACGGTAGATATTATAACAAACGTAAGACTTGCGATGACCATTGCTGAACCCAGTGTCAGCTTTTCTGTTTTGAATTTCCTGCTTAGAAATATTCCAATTACAAATGATATAACCGAACCGAATACGAACGGAACAAAAACTCCTTCGTTGAAAATTATACTCACAACGATTGGGAAAAGCATGAGCACTGAAAGCACCACTAAAACAAGACCTATATAGGCAAAAACTGATTTCCAGTTCATAATTTATAATGTCTCAGAAGGTAATATTAATTGACATCTATTTTAGGGGATTTAAATGAAGGGTTTTATGCACATTGTTGAAATACTGCTTGTTGCATTGCTGGTATTTATGGCGTTTACCCAGTTTTCTACAATACCTAACGTTTCGGAAAACTGGTCGAATGTGAAGCTTAGCATAATGGCAAATGACATACTAAGAGCACTTGATGCAAAAGGTGTAGACTGGATGAACAAAACAGAACTTAGCACAGAACTTGAAGATATCGTGCCTGAAAATATGATATATTCTATTGTTTTAGAAAATGTAATAAGACCTGAGATAAAGGTAGGGTGTTATTGTGACGACGGTGAACTTGCCGCTGTTGAAAATATGATTAAACCCAAAAATTTTGCAATAAATGATGAGAACATAACAATTGAAGTCTTCCAGATAGATGACATAAATGAATTGTTTTCATTGGAATTTGATGTAGCATTGTTATACGGTTACGAGGACCTTTCGCTAAGTCCGTATCCTCTGATGAATTTCCTTGACAAAGACAAAGGAGTGATTGAGATATTAAACCCAAGGGTTATAGACAGCACCCAAAAAGGAATTTTTGGGATAAACTCAAGTACAACAAACGCAGCATCAAGCGGTATAAAATTCACAGATAACAGCAAAATTAATGGAAGAGAGATGAACAAAATATACGATTATTTCTTCCACATACCATCGTTTTATGATAATTTCGATGATTTGGAAAAATGGAATCTTAATGATAACGGGAACATCCATTTAACTTTAGGAGACCCTGAACCTTCATTAAGACTCATAGGAGCAACTGAGACTGATTTTGTGGAAACCAGATATTACAGATCATTTGTTGAAGGTGATATAGATTTTGATATTCTTCTCAGAGAAGGTGGTGCAGTATTTTTAGGATTTGGTAAGAATTATGGATATGAATATCTTGCATCAATATCGGCAACGGAAACTGTTGGATATGATTCGTTCTACAGAAAATATCCTCTTACTAGCATAGGTTCAAACACATCACATATCACAACAATAAATGAGTGGCACCATATCAAAATAGTAGTAGCATCAGGCTCACTTGAATTATACAACGATGGAGAATTGGTTGCTTCAAACACATTATCATTGAATACGGGTGCAAACATAACAATCTCTGGAAATTCTGTATCAACTGGACATGTCATGATTGATAATTTTAGAGTGACACACAGAGATTCGCCCACATTTGAAAATTTCCTGGAGTCGTATGAAAACACGACACAGTTAAACGATGACAATAACAGAATATTATTGTCACAACTTGGTACAAATGTTCCGGCATGCGTAATAAATTACAACGTAGAAGGCATAGGAAAGGGCAGAACAGCATGGATATCAAACAGTTCACAAAATTATGAAAAGTATAATACGGTTGTTAAATCACTGATACTCTGGGCAGCAGGAAATAGATATAATATAGTAAAAGCTGATATCAAAAATCCTTCAAATTCTTACATACACAAGGTTTACAACAAGGACATGTTTCAGAATGTAAAAATATTATTACAGCTAGGTTATCTTTACTAAGACTTTTATTTCCATGTTGTCGTTTATTTACTATGAGCTATCCAAACCGAAACAAAAATAACACTGAGATTGTGAGAGTGAAAATGCCAAGAAACGGGCAAATGCTCGGAATGGTAGAAGAAATGCTCGGCGGAGGAAGATTCAGGGTACACTGCAAGGATAAGAATACAAGGATTTGCAGGGTATCGGGAAAATTCAGAAGAAGGCAATGGATAAGGCCGGGTGACATAGTCCTGCTAAAACCATGGGAAGTCCAAGAAGATGAAAGAGGGGACATACTGTGGAAATACAGGCGTGCAGAAGTCGACTGGTTAAGAAAAAGAGGTTTTCTCGAAGGGTTCGTCTGAAACATTTAAGTTTTTGCTAAACCAAAAAGAATTGGTATGATCGATGTTATTAAAATTCCCGAACAGCGAAAAGGAGTTCTTATTGGAAAGAATGGTTCGGTGAAAAAACAAATAGAAGAAAAAACGAAAACAACATTAACAATAGATGAAGATATAGAAATCGAAGGCGAATCACTCGACGTTCTTAAGTCAAAAGAGATTGTAAAGGCAATTGGCAGAGGATTTTCTCCTGAAATTGCACTGAAACTTTTGGACGATGATTACAGATTAATTGTAATAAGTCTTGGCAATGAAACCGTGAAGAAAATGAAAAGAATGTTTTCAAGGGTCATTGGCAGAGAAGGAAAATGTAAACGTAAAATAGAATTCAGAACGAATACATGCATCGAAATATATGGAAAAACCATTTCTATAATAGGAAACTGGGAAAACGCAGACAAGGCAAATGAACTGGTGGAACTTCTTCTGAAAGGCAAACCTCATGCATACGTATACAAACGCCTGGAGGATATGACATCATGATTGCAGAAGATTTTGCAAAACAGCAAAGATCGATATCGATCTCGGAATTCTTTGAAAAAAACAGGCACCTACTCGGTTTTGACAATAAAGTGAAAGCACTCCTTATGATTATCAAGGAAGGTGTGGACAACTCGCTTGACGCAACCGAAGAAGCTGGAATACTTCCTGATATTTATGTTAAGGTAAAAGAACTGAAACCGGAAGTTTACGAAATAATAATAAAGGACAATGGTCCGGGTGTTGTGAAAAAACAAATACCAAAAATATTTGGTAAGCTGCTTTACGGTTCTAAATTTCACAAGCTTAAACAATCGCGTGGACAGCAGGGAATAGGAATATCTGCTGCAACACTTTACAGTCAACTGACAACAGGTGAACCACTTCAGATTGTAAGCTCAATAGGTGACGGAATTTTACACAAATATAGGATAAAGATAGACGTCAGAAAAAATGAGCCGATAATAATGGACAGCGGTTCAGAAGAAGGCATACAGTGGAGAGGGGTTCAGTTGAAATTCGCAACAGAAGGAATATACAGAGAAGGCAAGCAGTCAATACCCGAATACATAAAACAAACCGCAATATCAAACCCACACGCAAACATAATTTTCGATTCACCGAAGGGCAGAATGGAATTCATAAGAGTAATAGATCATCTTCCAAAAAAGCCAAAAGAAATACAGCCTCATTTAAAGGGGGTGGAACTTGGTATTATACTAAGAATGCTCAGGGAAACAAAGGCGAGAACACTTTCGAATTTCTTCACAAGTGAATTTACAAAAATTGGGAGAACGAGCGCCAAAGAAATATGTTACAGGGCAGGGATAGAGGAAACTAAAAAACCTAAGAAAATCACAGATGATGAAGCTAGAAAAATAATAGCTGTTGTAAAAGGTGTAAAACTTCTAAAACCGCCAACAGATTGTCTGTCACCTCTCGGAATAGATGTCACAAAAGAGGGCATGAGAAAGGAACTTGAACCTGAATGGATAGACTCTATAACAAGACCACCAGAGGTTTACAGAGGATGGCCGTTTCAAATTGAAGTTGGAATAGCATATGGTGGTAAAATTGAAAGTCCAAAGGTTATGAGATTTGCAAACAGAGTCCCATTGCTTTATCAAGCAGGTGATTGTGCTATCACAAAGTCAGTAACAGGCGTTGAATGGAAAAGATATGGTCTCAACGGCAAAGGAATGCCCGAAGACCCTGTTACAATTTTTGTTCACATGGTATCTGTATGGGTACCATTTACTTCAGAATCAAAGGAGGCAATAGCATCATATCCGATCATAATAAAGGAAATAAAACTTGCTTTACAGGAATGTGCAAGAAAGCTTGGGCTGTATCTTTCAGGTAAAAGGAAACTTGAGTATCACAAGCAAAGATTAAACACATTTGAAAAGTATTCAGATGAAACAGCAAACGCAATATCAGAACTTACAAATGTGAAAAAGGAAAGTATAAAGAGCATATTTACAGAACTTATAGAATCGAAAAGAGATCATCCAAAGGAGGAGGAAAATGGTAGAGGAGAAGCTGAAGAAGTTGGGCCACCGAGTGTTGAACCAAGCTCAGAAGAAGGAGAATCCTACGATAGAGCTGCCCGTCAGGTCACTCTCGAACGTTTACTTCGACGAGAAGACCGGCCTGATTCAAATGGGGAATAAGACAAGTCAGAGATATTATCTGAATGTTGCCCATACGAAGAAGTTTATGCAGACATTGCTAGTTGCAGCTGAATGTAAAAAAATCATAGACCAGAAGGTTACAACCTCTATCAGGGACATGTACTATGCTCTCAAAAGAACCATTCCTCAAACAAAAGAAAATACATTCGAAGAACAAAGCGAAAGCGATCCTGTCATAGAAGACATTGAAGCAATGCTCGACACCCTTAGAGAAAAACTTCATCTGAGGACAGACAGAAAGGGATACATGGCAGGAAATGTTGTTGTGGATGATTTGGGTGACAGGATCAACTGTGCAAAAATGGGAAGTTCTGGCTGGGCCATTCCAAGTAATGTTGAAGAAGAAGTCATAAAATTTGACAACATAAAAGCAGACTATGTGATTGTTGTAGAAAAAGATGCTGTCTGGCAGCGTCTGAACGAGGATCGGTTCTGGAAGAAAAACAACTGCATTATAGTTACAGGTAAGGGTCAACCGGCAAGAGGCTGCAGGCGTTTGATCAACAGACTGCACATGGAACATAAACTCCCAATTTATGTACTCACGGACGCTGACCCTTGGGGATATTATATTTACTCTGTTATCAAACAAGGTTCCATTAACCTTTCTTTCCTTTCGGATAGACTGGGGACACCAAGTGCAAAGTTCATAGGTTTGACAACAATGGATGTTGAAAAGTTTGATATCCCAAGAAATGTTACGATTAGGCTCAACAAAGGCGATGAAAAAAGAATAAAAGAAATGAGCAACTATGTATGGTTCAAGCCAAAGGAATGGCAAAGAGAACTTGCACACATGAAAAAGGCAGGACATAAATTAGAACTTGAGGCTCTTTCTGCAAAAGGAATCAAATATATATCACAAAAATATCTACCTGAAAAGATAAACAGCAGAGATTTTCTACCCTAAAAAATATGGATTTTTCCTACGTTGTTTTAGAATTTTTTTCTGTTGTCTTGCTGCCATTTTTTGTCTTTTTATCGCAGCTTTTTTATCAGCATCCCAGTTGAGAAATGAATCGTTGTGTATTGAGGAGTAAACTGTTTTACTGATAATTTTCTTTAAACCACGATAAACAAGAACACCACCTAAAATTGGACCAATTATCCAAGCGCACATTTGAACATTTGGATCATCAAACGTTTGATCAATTCCATTTATCATTCTATCAAAACCGTTAGTTGCTTTCGTTGTACTAACCGATTTAGATAGTTTTTGTTTATTTATATGCTGCAAATATTTTGAATTCAAAGTTATCGAATTATAAATAGGAGTATCATTTGATAAATATTTTCCAGTATTACCATTCAAATAATTAATTGATGTTGCCATAGTAGTCATCCGTATTTACATACATTTTTTGCAATGATTCTTATTACAATCACTTATAGGTAGTTAATTAATAGTGACAAAATCTTTTTATTCTTTCAGTGTAACTAATTTTTATCATGTCCCGGTAGCTCAGCGGCAGAGCGTTCGGCTGTTAACCGAAAGGCCGCCGGTTCGAATCCGGCCCGGGACGCTAATAACACGCAATCTTTTTGAATCTTTCTTCCAATACGAAAGCATGGAACTTCTAAACGCAGTCAACGAACACTGTGATATACGAAGACTGAAATCTCTTTGCAATTTC
>DAOWAL010000021.1 GCA_030634615.1 Candidatus Aenigmatarchaeota archaeon
AAGGGAGTAAGGGATTTCCTCCCGGAAGACAAAATTCCCAGGCAGTCTATAGTGGACACGCTTAGGGAAACGTTTGAAAGATTCGGCTTTTCACCGCTGGAAACACCGGCAATTGAAAGGCTTGATTTACTTACTGCAAAGTTTGCAGGCGGTGATGAAATACTTAAAGAGGTGTTTAAACTAAAAGATCAGGGAAAGAGAGATCTCGCCCTTCGTTATGATTTAACAGTTCCGATGAGCAAAGTTGTCGGGATGAATCCAAACATTCCAAGACCATTCAAAAGATATCAGATCCAGCCTGTGTGGAGAGATGGGCCAATCAAGTTTGGAAGATACAGAGAATTCTGGCAGTGCGATGTTGATACAGTTGGTACAAAATCAATGATGGCTGATGCTGAAATATTATCAATTGCAGGTGAGGTTTTCCGTGCACTTGGTCTTTCTGCTGTAATAAAAGTGAACAACAGAAAGCTTCTCAATGGCATAATTGAATATGCCGGAATTGAGAAAAACAAAATGGATGCTATTTTGTCAATAGATAAACTCGAAAAGTTCGGTTCAGGTGCTGTTAAAAAAGAGCTTAAAGAGAAAGGCTTTGGAACCAAGGAAATTATCAAACTAATGAAAGTTCTTGAATTAAAAGGAAGTAATAAAAAAGTTCTTAGTGGCATTGAGAATATGGTAACAAGCGAAGATGGAAAAGAAGGTGTAAAGGAACTCAATGAACTTGTTGAATACTGTAAGATCATGAAGTGTGATATAGAAATAGATGTTTCCTTAGCAAGAGGACTTGAGTATTATACCGGTCCTGTCTTTGAAGTTTTCCTTAAAAAATCAAAAGTGACATCTGCTGTTGCAGGTGGCGGAAGGTACGACAAAATGATAGGCATGTTCATAGGAAGAGGAGAGTATCCTGCAACAGGAATATCTTTTGGACTTGAACCAATTTTTGAAGCACTCAAAGAAAAGAAAATGATAGAAACACCAAAAACAGTAACAAAAATTCTTGTGATACCGATAGGTGTGCAGAAAGAAGCCATAAGTGTTGTAAAAGAACTGAGAGATTTAGGTGTTAACACAGAAGTTGATTTGATTGGCAGGGGAATATCAAAAAACTTAAACTATGCAAACTCTCTTGGAATACCTTACGTGGTTTTCCTCGGTAAACAGGAACTGGAATCAGGGAAAGTCAAGCTTCGTGATATGACAAGCGGGAAAGAAAAGATGCTAAAGGTTTCTGAAATTCCAAAAATCATAGCTTGAAGGTCCTTTTTAAATCTCGTTTCCAATACTCAATTTCCAGTCAATTTTAATGGTGATAAAAAATGGTAATGGGAAGAATAAGACACATGAAAAATCATACCAAAACTCCGAAAGTAATAGTTCCGGATACTTCTGTTCTCATAAACAGAAAACTTACTGAAATGATCAAAAAGAAAAAATTTGAAAATGTTAAAATCATAATACCTCGTATTGTTATTGACGAGCTTCAGGCCCAGGCATCAAGGCATAAAGATACCGGTTTTCGTGGTCTGGATGAAATAAAAAAGATAAAGGAACTTTCAGAAAAACACGGAATAAAATTAAGTTTTGATGGGACAAGACCAACACAGGAAGACATAAACCTTGCAAGGAAAGGGAGACTCGATGCCCTTATCCGTGATTTTGCAGTCAAGGAAAAGGCAACACTTCTTACAAGCGATTATGTTCAGGCACTTGTTGGCGAAACAGAAGATGTTTCTGTTATGTATGTCCGATTTGATGTTACGGAAAAATCAATAAAACTTGAAGAATTCTTCGATAAAAATACACAATCGGTTCACCTTAAAGTTGGCGTAAAACCATATGCTAAAAAAGGAAAACCAGGAGAAGTAAATCTTGTCTATTTGAATAATAAGATAATAACCGAAGATGAAATAAAGTCAATAAATTATGAAATATTATCAAGGACACATAAGGATCCTAACTCATTTATAGAAATAGGAAAGAGTGGTGCAATGGTTGTACAAATGGGTAATTATCGTATAGCAATGACAAGACCACCATTTTCTTCAGGAACTGAAATAACAGCAGTAAGGCCAATTGTGAAACTTGAGTTGAAAGATTACAAACTTCACAAAGAACTTGAAAAAAGGATACTTGAAGGTTCTAAAGGCGTTTTGATAGCAGGACCTCCGGGATCGGGTAAATCCACTTTTGCAGCCAGCATTGCAGAATTCATTTCCAAAAAAGGCAAAATCGTTAAAACATTCGAACAACCAAGGGATTTGCAGGTAGGTCCTGAAATAACACAGTATGCTCCTTTGGAAGGAGATTGGGAAAAAACAGCAGAACTTCTGCTTTTAGTAAGACCTGATTATACAATCTTTGACGAAATTAGAAAAACAAGGGATTTCAGGGTGTTTTCAGACATGCGACTTGCCGGGGTTGGTATGATTGGCGTTGTGCATGCAACGGACATAATTTCAGCTATACAGCGATTTATAGGAAGAATAGAGCTTGGAGTTATACCTCATGTTCTTGATACTGTCATATACATAAAGAATGGTGAAATAGAAAAGACATATTCAGTCAATCTCTTGGTAAAAGTTCCAACAGGTATGGTTGAAAAAGACCTTGCCAGACCAGTTGTTGAAGTCAGGGATTTTGAAACAAGAAAACTCGAATATGAAATTTACACGTTTGGGGAAGAAAATGTCGTGATACCTATCAAAGAAGCTCCAAAAGAGCTCAAAAGCAAAGTTCTCAGAGTTATAAAAAGAGAACTTGGTGCTATTGTAAAAGAAGATCAGGTAGAATTTTTATCGGATAACAGAGTTGTGATAAAAGTCAGAAACGATTACATTGCAAAGATAATCGGAAAACAGGGAAAAAACATTTCAGATCTTGAAAGAAAAACAGGAATCGGTATTTCAATTGAACCGCTTGAACAAACTTTCAAAAACGAAATAAAACACAGCGTGAATGAAAGGGGCTCAATGTTCATGATAAGAGTTGAAAAAAGATTTTCAGGGAATCAGGTAGATCTATACGATGGTAATGAATATCTCTTTTCCCCGCTTGTTGGCAGAAATGGTGTAATAAGAGTAAAGAAAAAATCTGATGAAGGCAAAAAAGTCCTAAGAGCACTTAGTTCAAGAGATCTTAAAGTGATGGCTTAATTACTTCTTGGCGTTCTTGGAATTTTTTATATCACGTATTAACTGTTTAATTATTTCTAGGTCTCTTTGCATGTCTTCAATTTCCAGCTCTGCTTTTTTGTCTACCCTGTAATTTTGTTCAGCTCTAAGACGATCCCTTTCCGTTTGTCTGTTCTGGCTCATTAAAATTATTGGGGCCTGTATAGCAGCAAGACATGAAAGTACTAAATTGAATAGAATAAATGGATAAGGATCCCACCGGAGATTAACCATGTGAATATTTATCGCTATCCACACGGCCATAAAAAAGAAAAATATTATAAGGAATGTCCAGCTACCAAACCACCTTGTTACCCAGTCAGATGCTTTCTGACCAAATGTCCTCTGTCTGGGTGATCTCATTATTGTATCAAGAACTTTTTTTTTCTGATCTTCAGTGACTACTTTTTTCTTTATTTCGTTTTTTGTCAGAAGTTTCTTCTGAGGTTTGACTGGTTTATCCATAATAATAATTAGAGCGTTTCCTATAAATTAGCTCCTGCTAAAGTAGGTTTTCCATTTCTTCAAGATCATCTGAAATCCCGCTTATATCATTTCCAAGATCGGAAAGTGTGTCTGCTGCTTGATCTGGTGTATTGATAACAACAGCCCCTGGAGATATCAAACCGCTGTAACTTCCGTAAATAAAAACACCAACGACACCTACTAGTACAATGACCACAAAAGCAAGGGCATACAATTTCTTTGAACTCGTACTACTTTTTCCATCCTTCTTGTTCATTTCTTCATAAAGGCTTCTAGCCATCTAATCCCCTCCTAATTTCAGGAAACCATAATTTCAAGTATGGATTTCATGAAATCCCTCAATATCTTTATACTATTCTTAATTTCAATTCTTACCTCTTCCAAATTTTCTAAATTGTTTCTTATTTTTGAAATGGTGTTGTCGACAATTTCTTTGACTTCACTGAACATTTTAGCAGCTTTGTTGAATTTATTACTCCTTTCTATATCATCGATAGAGTAATAATATTCAGACAGTGCATTCGCTTTTCTTTCAAGTATGTCCATTTTTGCACGTATGCCTTCTAGTTTCATTACCATTTCAAGTATATCTTCTCTTTCGATTTCCTTTATGCAGCATACTTCAGATCTTGTCTGGCAACCAAATCCTGATATTTCAAATCCATCTTTGCATGGTGACTGGAAGTAGATACAGTGTCCATCCATTTCTTCACATTCAGTCCCAGTGGCTTTTATGTCACTTGGATATTTGTCAAGATACGCTTCTATAAGCTTTGTTGGTTCTCCTGATATACATCTATAATGAATTTCACAACCATAATTTGTGCATTCACCTTTAAACTCTTCTCTATGTTCATCTTCACTACAGCCACATTTAGAATCAGTAGAATCTCCTCCACAATAAGGTAATGGTTCTGCAACAGGTATATCTGCTGCAATCATACCCGTGAACATATCTGAATCCAGAGGAATTTCTTCATTTGATTCTAAAACTACACCTTCGGAATGTACTATCTCCACTGGTGGCGCAACTATTGATTTTGTGTAATCAACTACAGCTGACAGGGCAGTTGTTGTGATGTAAGGTTCGTATCCAATTATACCTATCAGGAATGTTTTATGTGTCCAGAAGTATACGCTTTGACCATAGTTACTCATTACGTATATGTACTCTCCGTTTATTTTCTTTTCATTTGGCGAACTATATATGAAAATATCTGCCAGCATTTTTTCTAACTGTTCTCTTGTTTCAAAATTGTAAACAATTGTAGTATACGGCTTTCTATATTTTTCATAAATTGCCATATAACCTGCGACGTTGCTTGGTCCGGGGAAAAACGTAGATTCCTTGTAAATGTAATTTTGTATGTTCTCTAGTATGAGATATTTACCAAGAACATCTTGATCATAAACCTTGAAAAAACCAGTACCAGTATTCCAACTGTAGCTATATTCTCCCACAGCCTTTGCTCCAGTGTAGATACCGGTGTATCTGCACCTACTTTTGGTTTCACATGGTGGGCAGTAATAACCTGTTCTGCATGAACAAGTTTCTCCCATATTACACGACACACTCAATGTAATTGTTTCAGTGTCACCGTAAGGGTTTTTAACAGAAACCTCTAGCTGCTTATCCTCAAGCTGGTCTATATCAAAATAATTGCTTTCTATTTTAACAACTTCCCCTATACTGTATGCATTTTTGTTGGTGTGTAGATACATGTGTGTATATGAAGGAACACATCTGTAGTATGTGCACGTTTCCTGTTCTATGCAATCAAATTCTGCATATTCATTAATACCGTCTATGGTAGTGTAAGCATAACCACCGCAACTACTTTTCCATGTTATTTTTTGCCTCTCTGTTCCATAAACATCAGTCACACAAGTTCCTATTCCGCTGCAACTAAACTTTCCTCCATCGGAATCAGCAGAGTAGCATTTTTCCACAGAATTTGACCCTCTGAAAACACACTTTACTTGTTCTTTGGAATTTTCTATACAATCTTCAGGACAATAGTATTCAGAAGATTCAAGCCTTTCATACCAACCGCAGATATAGTCACCACAATTTAAATTGCAGCTTAAATCGTCATCATTTTCATCTATCATTCCATCACAGTCGTCATCCACACCATTGAAACATGTCACTTCCGGGGTTGGGTTCATTACTCCCTCAATACTTCCACAATCAGAATCTATTCCTGCATGGCATCCATCTCCGTCAGTGTCCTGAAATTCACCGTTTATTAACTCTATGCCACAATCTTCAGTTTCTGAAAATATACACGCGCCATCAACACAACCGTTTGGGCAAACATACATTTCGGCTGCATGCATGGTGTTCAAACAATACTGTTCTTCCAAAGTATTACTTTCAGAGACACACTGCCTATCTGTTGTTCCATCTTTGATACAACAATCATCTATTATAACCCAACTTGTCCAATCCGCGGTTCCGCTTAATGTCCCTTTAATATAATAATTCCTTCCGCCATCATAATCAGTGCATTCTAACTTTCTTACTGGTCCTGTTAAAGTTCCTGTATCTATGTGATCATATCCACCTGAGTTGTACAATATTGTTATATCAAGTGTATAGCTTGTTTCAGTTTTCAATACCTCTTCGCCCCAGTTTAGATTATAGTCAATGCTGGGACAATGTTCCTCTATGACCGCTGATCCACCTGGACCAATTTCCATGTAAGTCCCTTCCCCATTACACCCAATGGTATTGAAAGTGATTGTATCATATCCGTAGAGCTTCGCTTCAATCGACTTTATCTTAACTTGTGTTGCGATTTTACTGTTCCAAAGTTTCAGATGTAAAGTACCATCAGACCTTAATTCCCAATCAGAAGGTGCTCCGAGGCCTGTAAACCCTGTAGCTGTTTTTCCTGTGTATGTTACTGCTGTTGTCATACCTGATATAGAGATTGCTGTGCTACCGCCACTGCCACCCCCGCCGGATGATGGTAATTCCGGAACAACACCGCACGGTGCCTCGAATTTTTCTTTGACATAACCATCTTTGCAAACACAACTTGGATCCGATGAATATTGACCACAATAATTAACTTGCTTACAATCAGCTGGGCAATTTTCTTCGTTTTCCGGAACCGGGCACCCTTCAGCCATGCATACTATATCATCACATATACCATTTCCACAACTTGGGGTACAATCTCTTTGGCATTTGACATGACAATAAGTTATACAATAAGTTGGTGATTCTGGGACTGATGAGATAACTGATGTTGTTGATACCATAGCTCCGCTTACAGCGATGCCAGTATTAGATGAAGTTGTTTTCATTTCATACGCTTCTTCTTCAACAGCGCACACTGTATCACATATGAGCTCTTTTTCTGTACTACTGCAAAAACCATCTCCACATTCATCATCAAACACAATATTTATGGTTTCTTTGTCGGATATGTACGCACATTCCTCCTGATTTACAGAAACTATGAATGTCCATTCTCCTTCGATTTCAGGTTGATGTGGGACTGTTGTAGAATATTTATAGATACCGTTGGAATCGGTGTAATATTTTACTGAACCGCTATTGGTTAAGTCATCTCTTTCTGCATAATAATTAAACATTTGATAAGGCATCAAGTTTCCATATTCATCAAAAATTGTTACTTTATATTCCACATAATCTCCAGAATAGTAAGTATTTTTGTTGAAGTCCAGATTAATTCTTGTTGGACAATTTATTTTTTTACAATCTTGTGAACAACTACTCCAACTTTCCCCTAATTCGCATTTTCCGTTTCCGCAGACTATATTATTTTCAATACATGCTCCGTCTGAGCATTCATTTGGGCACTCATATCTGCAACCACCAAGTCCTGAATGACCACATCCATCTTGGGTTGGAATACCGTTATTCCACCCGCAATCTATCTCATATAGGTATTTTCCATCTTGGCAATAATCACTATAGCATTTTTCTCCGGAGCAAGCCTTTCCATATTCATAATAATTCCTTCCGCCGTCAGAATCTGTACATGTTTGATTGGATGCATATTGTATACAGGCCCCATATTCGCAGCCATTTGGACAATCATAAGTATGTACACCTAGATCTTCTATACATGTTCCCTCTTGCAGTGTTACTGGCGTCACACACTCGTCTGTCCAGTAGCCGGTATATTGCGGAGGAGGGTTCGTTGTAGTTCCTTTTTCATAATAATCTCTACCGCCGTCAGAATCTGTACATGTTTGATTGGATGCATATTGTATACATGCTCCTTCCATGCACCCATTAGGGCACACATATCCTTCGTGGAAATACTGGTTTGGATTTTCTTCGTACCCAGGAGGGCAAAAATTCTCAACAAGATAACAATTATCTCCTGAACAGCGTTGTACTGCTTTTCCGGCGTCATAAATTATATGACCACCTGCAAATTGTGGATTCAGAGAACATATATCTGGATATTCAAGTCCATTGTAAAATTTGGATCCCTTCGTGTAATAGTCTTTTCCATTATCAGTGTCTGTACATTTTCCTTTGGTTGTACATATTCCATTTTCTTCATAACACGATTCGCATCTTATGTTGCTGCTTGGTGTCGATTCACCATCTCCTATCATAGGGGAGCACCAGCTTAATTCTTCGTAATTATCGCAATTGTAATTGCATGTATATCCTGACATGCAATCCTCTGACCCTTCTGATTTGTCACAGTAATGACCTGCGTATCCAGGATCACATGTTCCCAATCCTAATGCAGGCCCTTCTGTAGCGGCGCTCTGTGTGCAATAAGGGGCATTTGAAGGACAGTCAGCTTCTGTTTTACAGCAACCATTTGGCCATTCACATTCTAAATCATCGCTAATATAAACTTCAGCGTAACTTACAAAAAGCGAGTCACTCACTTTGTAGATATAGTCTTTATACAATCTTGTGCTTGCTAATACCTTTTCGCCGTTGAAACTGTTTGTCATGGGTATGGAAAACAATAACTCTGCTTGATCATAGTAATAACTTCCCTCTACATCGTACATTTTTTTTGTGCATTGTATCCATCCGCCATAAACGCTTGCGGTTGTTTTAAAATAATCATATGTTGAACAATAGAATTCGAAAAGATCTTGATCCTCTCCTGGTATAAAATATTGTTGGTTATTTGGGTAATGTTGTATATTTGCTTTTACTATAAACATTTCTCCATTGTTTGCGTAATCCCGCATTTTTTCGATATCACCATATTCAAGTATTCCAGGAGCATTTGGATTAGATGTACTACCGGAATGTCTTATTTGCAAAACTTTTGTCCATTTCCCTGTTTGAACACATGCTCCATCTTTACACCCATTTGAACATTTGATGTTGTATCCTTCACCTATGCATTCTCCCTTTGCTTCGTTTATGAAATATTCGTCCAAATAACAGTTCTCAGTATGACATTCACTAACTGGTTGCCATGAACATGTTGATACACAATATCCATTTTCTACTTCACCACTTTGTAAAAGCATGCAACTGTCTTTCATTTCATCTAGATAAGTATGTCCAAAGTTTGCAATTGTAACTCCTTTCGTGAAATAATTTTTACCACCATCGGAATCTGTGCATGGTTCCGATTCGCAGAATTCCGTTGGTGTAGCTCCTGAAATTATATCATAAACAAGTTGCGCATCTCCTGGTGTTACCTCACCGTTTTTGTTGGTGTCAATGCAGCAAATGTTTTCCGGTAATACAGATACTCCGAGATAAACATTCATTATAGCTTCAGCGTCAGCTTCTGTTATTTGGCCATCACCATTTGCGTCCCCTATTATAGAGTTTGAATGGCATGTGACTACGCTAGGGGCAGAAACAGTTGGAACCAAGAAAGAAAGGCACACGAAAATAGAAAATAAAATAACCGGAAAAAACGCAAACTTATTCATGGTTTATAATTTGTCGAAATTTATTATATAAGTATTGATTTGTTTCGGTAAAAACCAAATTACATGCCCATTCCGAACTGTTTTGCAATTTTCGCTAATGGTCCTCTTTTGAATGCTTTTCCGCCACCTGTCATTTTCATCATTTTTTTCACTTGTTTATAATTTTTTATAAGGTCTCTAATATCTGATTGTTGTGTGCCAGCTCCCTTTGCAATCCTCTGTATTCTGGATTGCTTGATTAGATCCGGGTCTTCCCTTTCAGCTGGTGTCATGGAATCTATTACAAACTTCCATTTCTTCATCTTCCCTTCTTGTACATTCATAAAGTCTTTTGGCATCTTTTTTGTCATTGCTCCACCGGAAAATCCAGGTATCATACCCATTACGTTTGATAGTGAGCCCATTTTCTGAAGTGAACCGATTTGATCGTAGAATTCATTGAGCGTAAATTTACCTTCCATTATTCTCTTTGCAGACTCTTCCGCTCCGGATTCCTTTGCTTTTTCAAGCAACCCTTCAATATCACCATATCCGATAAGCCTTGATACGAATCTTTTTGGGTCATATTCTTCAAAATTATCAAGTTTTTCACCAACACCTATCATTTTTACTTTTGAACCGGATACAGCGGCAGCAGCAAGAGCCCCGCCACCTTTTGCGGTTCCGTCAACTTTTGTGACAATAATGCCGGTTATACCAACTAATTTGTTGAATTCCTCGGCCTGCTTTCTTGCGGCCTGACCAATATCAGCCGGTATTACAAGGAATGTCTGATCTGGTTTTATTATCTTTCCCAGATTCTTCAGTTCTTTGGCAAGTTCCCCGTCTAGTGCGTCCCTACCTGCAGAGTCGAAAATCATTACACTTTCTTTTCCTTTCTTAAGTGCATTTTTTGCAATGTCTTCAGCTTTCTTACCATCGAAATAAACAGGTACATCAATTTGTTTTCCTATCTGTTTTAATTGCTCTTTAGCTGCTGCTCTGTGTACGTCGCATGCAACAAGACCAACCGAAAGACCTCTTTTTTTGAACCATCTTCCAAGTTTACCGGATGTTGTTGTTTTACCTGAACCAAAAAGACCTATTAGAAGTATTTTTTGGTTACCTAAAGCGAGTTTACCTTTCTCTTTACCAAGAAGTTCAATAAACTCGTCGTAAAGTATCTTAAGGAAATATTCCTTAAGTGTCATACCTTTTGGGTGTTCTTCGTTGAGTATTTTATCTTTAATGCTCTTTGACATCTCAAAAACAAGCTTGATATCTACATCTGACTGAATTAGCGTTCTTTGCAGGTCACGGACAATGGATTCGACAGCTTCCTTGTCTACAACTCCCATTCCCATGACTCTTTTAAACACGCCTTTTATGCCTGTTCCGAGTTTGTCTAATGCCATAATAATCACTTGGATTAACTTAGATTATAAATTCTTAGTTATATATAAATAAACCTTTTTGCGCAAAGTAGGCACACAAAAACGTTTACGAAAAGCACGCTATCGCTTTTTACGTGAAATATTTGTGATTTTACTACACTTTTCAGCAATTTTAATGACAATAGGGTATTTTAAAGTAAAATGCGATATTTGATAAAATGAAGTATTTAACTCCAGTAAAAAACTTCCTTCGAAGAGGATATATAATAAACGGAGAGGATAGTATAATCCAGATTCATAAAGAAGGAATTTTCTCAAACAAGGAACTACCAATTAAACCGCGGAATTTTAATTGGGTGCTTCGTAGGAAAATAAACAATTACGCGAAAAAAAATGACGTTGATGAAGTCGTATTTGTCATTGGCGTGAAAAAATGAAAGAAAAAATAGAGAAAAAAATGTCCAAAAATCCAAAATGGAACGAAATGTGTAGCGTATATGATTTCGGCTTTATTTGAGTACTTTTTATCATAAAATTACCAAAACACGCACACACTACGATCAATAGAAACCTTTATAAACCCCTGATTTAACTATATTACATAATATGTTTACTATTAATAAGTAACAACTAAATTAGGGGTGATTCATGATGAAATATGGCGGTAAAGGATACAAAGCTGTAGATACATTGCAACGAATGGGAGATTCTGCCAGAAGCGTTTTTGGTGGAAGATACAAGTTCGTTGATGATGGTGAAGGTAATGTTTATGTTGTTAAAAAGAAAGTTGGATCTAAATTAGATTACGCTCTTGAAGAAAAAGATTTTTCTGGTAAATTCTTCGGTACAGATAATAAAAGATTACTTAGAAAAACAGATAAATTTTTGAGAAAAAGAATCAAAAAAGCAAAAAAAGGAAAATGTGAAGTACCTCAGAGATTATCTTTCTATGTTGGTAATTCAAATCAGTTGAAATACAATCACGAAGCTAGTCAAGATGCTGCCAATAATCTTTTTATTAGAAAAAAATATGATCAAGTAGCTGGTACAGAAAAAATTAAAGATGTTAAAGAAAGAAATAGAAAATTTAAAAATATTGGAAGAGACGTTGCCGTAGGGTCTGCAATAGGCGGTGGTTTTTTGAAAGCTGTTGAAGGGATGATAAAAATTGCCGATAATGTGACCAGTGATGAAATGCTATACAAAGCTTTAAGTGGAACACTTGGTGACGCTGCTCTTAAAGTTGTGCTTCCTGCATCGACTGTGGCAATGGCTGCGGGTATTGGTATGGATGCTAACATTGAAACTTACAGGGGGCTAAGAAAAAACATGAAAAAAAATAATATTGGAATAGATTTTACTGAGAAAACACCTAACTCTGAAAATTTCAGTGCGTCTATAATAAAAATTAATGATGGTGATAATGTTCGATACATAGCTCATCCTCACGGAGTTGGCGAAAAACCTTCTATTGATAATATAAACAAAATGTCATCCATAGATTCGAGAACAGGTGTGAAGACGATAACACCAGCTTATACAGAGAAAGTTTTTAGAACTTACACTACGAGTACACGTGATGAATTAAGTGGAATGGTTAATAGAAAACTCGATAGTCTCGAAAAAAGTGGTAAATCAGTTGTAAGTTCTGTCTAAAAATCACTTTTTGCTTTCGATTTTAAAACTAGCCTCGCCGTGCTTTTCAAAGTCTTTGGTGATTTTTTCGCCAACGGTTCTTACTTTATTTTCAACTTCTTTGTAGTTTTTACCGCTGGCTTCAATTATGTATTTTGGAGCAGAAACATACTGGACACTGAGTCCTTCATCTTCGGCTTTCTTTAGTGCCTTTTTGATAAGCTCAACACCTTCCGGTTCGTGTGTTATCAGTTTTAACAGTCCTTTCACAATGAATGTCTTTTCAGCAAAGTTTTTGTTTGCAATTTCAGTGATTGCTTTTACCCATTCATCTGTAAGACCTTTCTTTGCAAGTAGATCTGGTGTCTTTAATGACAACTCAAACATCTTTGTAAGAGTACCGAATTCCTCTATTAAAAGATCCCATATTTCTTTTTTGGTCTGTGTTAGATCTTTTCCAATGCTTTTCCCGGCCATTTCAAGAAGCTTTTCAGCTCTTCTCTCACGCTTGAATTCATTTAGTTTTCGTGCAGTATCTTCTCTATGTACTCGTTTTAATGAGAGTGAAACATTCCCTGGTTCTGATCTCATTACTCTGCATACTATGTACTGTTTTTCTTTGACAAATTCACGTATGTCTCTTACCCATCTAGAAGCAACTTCAGAAACGTGTATAAGACCGGTTGTCTCGTATTCTAGAATGTATACTATGACAGAATGTGGATTTATTTTGCTAACCCTGCAAACAACAAGTTTGTTTCTTTCAGGTAGCCTTTGACCCATTTTTAGGCCTCCACTACACTTTCACTTTTTATTTTCGCTTTTCCTCCGGTCGGTTGTGCGAGAACTTCACCACAAACAAGGCATTTTACAACAGTTGCCGATTTTTCGAATAATACCTGTTCGTTGTTACATTTCTTGCA
>DAOWAL010000088.1 GCA_030634615.1 Candidatus Aenigmatarchaeota archaeon
CAATTATCTATATTTCTGGAAACGTTTGTTGAGTTTACTTAAACACTCTTATTGTCTGGTGTACGTTTTCTTCTAGTTTTTTTCTTACAACTTCTATGATACTGTTTTTTTTCAAAATTATTAAATATGGAAAAAGGTTTGGCTGATGGCCACTCCAAAGGATGAAGTTGTCCTCACTACTTTTGATTAATTCTATTTTTTTCTTAACTGAATCAGTAAGTGTATCAGCATCTTTATGGAATTTTTCGATTTTTTCTGCAAGTTTTATTCTGTTTTCTAAAACCCTCTTACTTGTTCTATCCTTATTGTGGTTATCTATGATTTTTTGAACTACGCTATCAAGTTCTCTTGATACCTCAACCATATCAACTATCACCAAATTTAACTATTTTGAATGCTTCTGCAGCACCTGTCCCTATTTCAGTTCCTCTTGCTATTGCTTTTTGCTTTATTGCTTCAACATTTAGATTATCTTTCATTATCTGAGAACCATACAATTTACAAACCTTGATTTTTTCATCCAAAAGATCTGAAATGTCTTCGTAAAAATTCATGGAAGCATGAAGCCTGCTTGAATCGTAAATAAACACTTCTTCTACATTTTCATGCATGGCAGCAAGCTTTGTTGCTTTGTATGTGCTTAAATGGTCCTGATGAGTATCAGGATTGCAAGGGGAGTATATTCTTTGTGGTCTTACTTTACGTATTGCGTTTATTATGAGTTCATATGCTTCATCTGTACCGATTCTGGTATCCTCCAAATAACCAAACTCATAACTATCTATTCGAAGGGCATTTGCAGCTAAGACTGCTTCTTTTTTCCTTACAATCTTCATTTCTTCTTCATTGTACTTAGGATGTCTGCTTTTTTCACCCAACGTCAATATGAGCAAATGAATAAAGTAACCCCTCTGCTTAAGCTTCATTATTGTTCCACCCATCCAGAAAGTTTCATCGTCTGGATGAGGTGCTATTATAAGAATTTTTTTCATACCATTCACATTAAAGTTAATTTAATCACCTAGTAGTGACTATATAATTATATAATTTATATATGTTTCTATTAATCAACAAGAAATAAAACTGAAATTGCAGTGAAATTGATATAAAATAAAATTTTTAGGCCCCAAAAACCAAAGAGGCCCGTATATTGAAAATTAAATCCTGTTTACTTTCTCGATTCCGCTCTTTTTTACGAAAGCTTTCTTTATCCTTGCTGGAAGCCATGCCGGCCTATTTTCAGGTGCATCAACTGTTTTTACATGTCCCCTGAAAACGTGAACTGTGTAGGACTTGTCTTTGTTTCTTCTTCCTCTTTCTCTAAGTTTAATGTCTGTAAATCCTCGTGCAGCAGCTTTCAAAGCAGCTTGCCTTGGCGACCTTCCGGTGAAAACTGATATTTTGCTTCCTTTCTTTAAAATGTAGTATTTTTTACTTGCTTTTCTTTTTGCCATTGTGACACCTCCAAGTTAAAATTTTGCTCCTGTATGTGTGTTTTGTTTAAAATATGACAAATAGGTATATAAAGGTTTTCCCATAAACCGAGTGATACTAGCAATATAACAGCGTTATAATTGTTCACTGGATAGGAAATATTAACATAAAAAATCTACATATTTATTCGGTCGTCTATATTAATTAATTATGGATATTGACTGGATGGTTGGGATATTTGTATTCCTGTTCTTTGTATCATGGGGATTTTCGTATTATTTTATGATATTTGACGTCAATACTGAAAACTATGAATTACTTGCAAATGTTGAAGAGAGCAAGATAATGGACTACATTTCTGTTAATGTCTACGAAGCTCCGGTAAAGTACACTTCCCCGACTGCTGTAACAGCAGGTGTCCTGATAGCAAAATCAATATGGTACCACGGAGAAAACACATCCACAAGAGTATACGACGGGTCTGTCAAACTACCGTGCCGTGTTGTTGGTGATGATCTGTACTGGCAGTATAATTTGGTTACAGGAGAGAACAACTTTACAATACAGACAGCTGAACTGAACAGTACAATGAATTGCACAGGATCATTTTCAGTGACCGGTGCTAATCTGACAATACCGTGGGGTTTTGAGAAAAGCACAATGATTTCGCTTCAGAAAATTAATGAAATGACATCTATGGGATATAGTACATTCAAAAATATCGCAGGTGTGAATGAGGATTTCAGAATAACCATATCAGCGCCGTCGGGTGATATAGAATATGGTAAATCAATACCAATAGGGCCTATCACAGTCATATCAAATGAATTACAAAGAACTGTGCTTGAGACAAACGAAAAAGTTAACATAACAGTTTTAGTATGGTGATCGAATGAAGGGATTTTGGAGAACAGTTGAAAGTGTGTTTGCAATTATCATGCTCATGAGTTTCCTGTTACTTGTAGGAAGCACTTATTTTATAGCAACCGCAGAAACAGATCTAAGTTTTGTTGGTTACGAAGCATTGAAAGAGCTTGACACAAGAGGGGAACTGAGACAATATGCTGTTACAGGAGATGGTGATTCCATAAATTCAAAGATATCAATGAGAGGGTTCAACCACAGCATCAGTATATGTAGATACGGTGGAACGTGTACTGGTCAATACCCGGATGCAGAAGACGTGATTGTATCAAATTATATAATTTCAGGGCACAACAGTTATGATCCACTAGTTGTTAGATTGTATGCATGGAGGCGGACATGAAAGGACAATTCTTCCTAATCGGAGCATTACTCATTGTCCTCATGTTATACATAGGAATAGCTCCATTGTTATCGCCTTCGCACATTGGTCCGGAAATAGGAGAAGACATCAGTAATATGTTTGAAAATATTGAAATGGAATATCCAAGAGCGTTTAATCTTGGACTTGTTTCATCTTCTGCCGAGCAAAAGCTTGTTAATTTTTCATCATTTATAGCAGAAGAAGCATCTGAAAGATCAGTAACATTAAGTTCATTGTGGTTAATTACACAAAACGTGAGCGATAACTTAAACATTACAGTAGGAAACTTCCTGGGGTATAACACATCAGTCACATTAAATGTTTCAGGAACAGTGAATACATTGTATGTTGAAGACAGTAAAATAAATTCAACAGTTTTCAGCTCGCCACCTTCCGAATTTCAGTTAATTGTAAACTTTAATACTACGGAGAGTAATCTTTTATTAGAGAAATACAAAGCCAATTTTTATTCAGTTTTGGAAATAAGAAAGGGTACTGACAAGATAGTGGGGGAGATAAAAGCATGAAGGGTTTAAGTATGATTTCTGGCGTCCTTTTCATGGCATTCATTATCTCTGCAACTGCTATTGTTTATTGGACAGCATTACCAACAATACAAAAAATGCAGTGTGCTGCAACAATGGATAAAATGAAATCTTCTTTTACTGGTATTGACGAGATAATTCAGAAAGTTTCATCTGAGGGTGAAGGATCAAAGAGGACTATTAATTTGAACATAGAAGATGGCGAACTTTACATAAGCGCAGAAAATGACAGCATTTACTGGACGTACGAGTGCGATGCTCCAATATTTTCACCGAGAACATCACAAAGATTTGGAAATATAGTGATGGGTTCGAATCTTGACACAAGCGCACACGAATCGACCTGTCAGGGTGTTGATGCGTTTATATTGGAAAATGAACACTTGAAAGTCTGCCTCAAAAAAATAGGAGAACCGGGAAACAACACTTACTATAATATAACAGACGTTTTAATATCTGTATACCAAAAAGATTTAGGCGTGGCAATGCCACTTGAATATCTTGAAATAACACTCGATAATAACGACACATCAAAAACAGGAAATGGTTACACTGCACTCACAAACAGTGGTCAACACTTACCGTTTGGGGAAGTTACTGCATACATGGAATCCGATTACGGAATAACATATTCAATTAAGTTTATCCTGGAATCAGGAGAAGACTTTATTATAATAAGAGGCGAATAAATGAAGGGAATATCACCAATTATTTCATCGGTAATGTTAATAGCAATTGTAATTTTAATGGCAGCGGTAATAGGCCCATGGGCAATGAAAATTGCAACAGACACGGCAGATAGAACAACAGATGATGTCAACAGGGATCTTATATGCAGAAACACAGCGTATAGTTTTGATAGTGATTACGGGAGTTCTGGTGTTGACTGGTTATTTAATGGTACAAACGGGACAATCAGCGCAAAAATAAGCAACACGGGTGCACAAAACCTTTACAATTTCTCTTTTGAACTAATACTCCAGACACCAACAGGAGTAAAACTTGTAATCTATCCTGAAGTTAACATAACAGACGACACCCAAAGAACAAAGGTAAATCCATTAAAACCTGGATATGACTGGATACTGGAAGCTGAAGTAGATAATATAAATGATACGTGGTCTCTAACAGCGCTGAAAATCATAAACGACGTATGTCCAAAAATATCTCCTACAGTTGAGCTTTAATTCTAAATATATATCACATGGAACAATATTTTATTGTGGGATTATGGTTGGCGAGGAAGAATCTCCTGATAAGAAATGGAAAGACGTCGGGGACAAGCTGGAAACACTGCAAGATTTACACAATCTAAACCAGCTTGATATAATTAATCTAAACAATGAAATTGAAAAAATCAGGATTGCTACTTCTTCACCAATACCGCCTGACATAGAACAAAAAATAGTCGATCTTGAAAAGATTGCAACAAATGTCAACATCATGAAAAAATGGAAGCAAACAATTGACGAAGTTAAATTTTTACGTTCAAAGATTATGGGAGCACCTTTGCCAAGAACCAGTGTTGATCAAAGTATGTCAAGTGACATGGGCACAATAAGAACAGAAATAGACCAAATGAGAAAGGAAATACAGGGCAGTAAATTCAGTGCAACAGAAGCTCCGAAAATTGACATACAGGGTCTCAGTAAAGCAATAGAAGAAAACAAAAACACAATAAACAGCCTGAAATCAATGATTTCATCTGACAAACCACAAACAGTAAATGTTGACTTAGACACTGTTAAGAAAATGATAAACGAAAACAGGAAACTTGTAGAAGAGCTGAAATTAAAAGTCGGTGAAACATTCTCAGAAGTTCCTGCTGAGACGCATGGAGAAATCGATTCCCTTCACGAAGAAATAACAAAACTCGAAGAAGAGATGAAAAGGGTCAAGGACGAAAAACCAGCAGAAGGTGGTGATGAAAAAATAAGTTCACTTAGAAAAGAACTTTTCACAAAACTCGAAGATCTGAATACGAAATTTGCATCAGAAGGATCCGATGTTGTCAAAAAGGCAGTAGACGCAAACAAACAAAGTATTGAAAATCTCAAAAAAATCATGGTTAGCGAAGACAAGGAAGTTTTGAAAAAAGAGATAGGTGAAAACAGAAAATTCATGGAAGAACTCAAAAGAGTTCTAATGGTCAAAAAACC
>DAOWAL010000128.1 GCA_030634615.1 Candidatus Aenigmatarchaeota archaeon
AATCTATCTTTTTTTTCAATCTGCATGTTATTTTACCAACGGTGAAAGATGAAGGAGCCGCAATCTCAATGGTTTTTGATTTGTGGGTAATGCCGTTATGGACAAGACCGTTAAGACCAAGGATCTGGATAGTGACAGTATCTCCTTTGCGTTCAAGAATGAGGTGATGTCTGCTCAGCGTTTTATCATTAATAACAATATCCTGGCTACTTTCCCTTCCGACAGCCATTCGTATTCCTGATGCAAGAGGAAATTCCAGTGGGCCTGTTGGCATTTCTACTGCAAAAAGAAGATCCTCTTCTGGTGAAGGCGGAGAAAAAGTTGGGGGTGAAGATACAACATGGGAACCAATAGGTGCTTTGTCTTGAGCAGAACGAGGAGCTGGTGAAGGAGGTGTTGGTTGAGAGAATTTAACACCTGGTCCGATACATGTTTTGTCATCAATAAAACCGTCAGGCTTATTGTCTTTCTTTATATCTTTGGCGCCTTCATTATCCGGGGAACCAAAATTAATTCCAATACCTATTCTCGTTTTATCATCATTTTGAAAATTGTCATTGGCAGTCATTAAGTTTCTCCTTGGTTTATTTCTAAAACCAGCGTATGCAAGCCAACGCTATAATGTAGAAGAATAACAGCTAATTAATATTTTTCAAGGAACCTGACATAAAATATCATAGTTTGTCAATAGGTAGCATTACTTCAAAAATGGTTCATATTAGTTTATTTGAGGCTTTGAAGCATACTAGTGCTATTCGAGAAGACCAAAATGGGTGACGAGGTAAGCACTCTAAGCAATAGGGTATAAACTCCGCCTCCGTGAGGTGCTATTGAATAGTTACCGATAAATTATGAATTTTCACAGCTAACAGGTATTGTTTGCCTTGATAGAAAATATCTTCTAAATATAACATGGAATCTATTTTTGGGAAAAAAAGATGCTTGTAAGCAGCTACTTTTTATAAAAGAGGTAATAACCGGTATGAAATACGTATTTATTGTTTTACTCCTGTCCTCAAGCTTTCTTTTTTATTCATGCTCTAATGAAAGACAAGAGGTCGGAAATTTCGTTGCCGAAGTTAATGATTATAAGATTGATTTTGAAGATTTTAAATATCAAATGGCGAGAGAATTAGAATATAATGATGATTTCAAAGTGACACATACTGCAAAAAAAGAATTTCTTGAAAGCTTAATTCGAAAAGAAATATTTATACAGGAGGCCAAAAAACTCGATCTTGATACACGAGAAAAATTTATAAAGGCCATTGAACGCTATTGGGAGGCAACTCTTATAAGAGATCTTGTAGATATAAAAAGCAAAGATATTGTAAGTAAGATTGTTATCTCAGAAGAAGAAATAGAGATGTATTATCAAAATAAGTATGGTGGAGATAATACACTTTCTGATCCACACGTTCGTGAGCGAATTATTGCCAGACTAAGAGAAGAAAAGAAAAGTAGTGAACTTGAGACATGGTATGAAGACTTAAGAGAAAAATCACGAATCATTATTAATGAAGAAGTACTCTATAAAAATTAATAAAAGGATTTTTTATGGCTGCCAGCAATAAAACCTATAAAAGACGTCAGTATTTTATAAAAGGCGGTTTCCAGTATCAATTCATTGTAAAGTTTTGCTTACTGGTTCTTCTAGGTGCTTTTATATCAACCGTATTACTGTTTCTTTTTTCTCAGAACACCCTTACTTCTTCATTTGAGAATTCAAAACTTGTTGTCAAAACTACGGCCCTATCTATTCTTCCTGTGGTTTTATATACCAATTTGATAACTCTTTTTTTGATCACACTTGCTACAATTGGTGTGACACTTTTTGTGTCCCATAAAATTGCTGGCCCCATGTTTCGTCTAGAGGCAGGTATGCAAGCAATTCAATCTGGGGATCTTACACAAAGAATTAGCTTTAGAAAAAAAGATCAAGTGGAAGTAATGGCAGAAAATTTTAATAAAATGGCATTAGAACTGCACACTCAGATGAAAATATTTCGTTCTGATTTGCAGGATCTGCAGGAAGTGGCCAAACAAGAAAATTCTTCCCAGAACATGCAAGCGCAAATAGAAAATTTAACGAATCAGTTTGAAAATAAATTTAAGCTATAATAGTGAAATTTTCATGTTGTTTCAAACAAGTTAAGACCATATTTTTGTTTCGCATACTCAGTGTTTTTTTCTGTTTTCTTTATGTGAGCACTTTTTGTAATGCTGCTCCATCGGTCAGTTGGCATACTCTTGAAACGAAGTATACAAAAATAGTGTACCAATCTGAATCTGATTTGATCAAATTAGATTCAGAAACTGTGTATGCACATGATTGGCAGGGTCAATCTTTGTCTGAATCCGTGCATAAAGATTTCAAAGTTAGGCTGAGCCATAAAGTCGACGTGTTATTTGAAAGAGTTCAGCAAATTTTGGATATGCGCAGCAAAACAAAAAAGGTTAAAATAAAAATATATCCTGACAAAAAGGCCTTAAGGCTGGCATATTTTGCTTTATTTTATAAAAAATGCCGGCTCAAGGCATGGTATCTTTTTGAAAGGAATACTGTTTATGTGACAGTGGAAGATATTCATGCTGGGATGCTTGCTCATGAACTTGCTCATGCCATAATCGATCATTACTTTTCTGTTCGACCTCCTAAAGCAACTGCCGAAATTCTTGCTCGTTATGTTGATAAGCATTTAGAAATGTAACATCAGCAGCACCCCATCTGTCCGTGATCAGGTCGTCCACCATATCAATGTATAGCTGATCGGCCTGCTTTCGAACATCTGCAGTCTATGCTTGCCTGGAGCACCGCCGCTACGATGCTGCTGAATAGTTGCAGTGAGTGCTACATGGCCACTTTCATTCCTTCTTCTTTCCAGTCGGCGAACAGGGTTTGATATATTTTCTTGTAGCTCAGTTTCATCAATTTACGATAGCCAAGATAGCTGCGACCACCGGAGTTGCAGTAAACAATAATCTTTTTCTTCTTGTCTAATTTTCCTGATTCTGCTGCAAAACGAGCTACAGGAATATTTATGGCGCCGGGAATATGACCTTCAGCGAATTCTGATTCAT
>DAOWAL010000031.1 GCA_030634615.1 Candidatus Aenigmatarchaeota archaeon
ATACATTCTCATTCTTTCGTTTCCTTTGTGTTCTTTCATGTCTTTATCATCTGGTTCAACAAATGCGCCTATTGGGAGAGGTCCCACTGTTAACACCCCCGCGGATTTTAGTTTTATGTTATGAGCGCGTGTCAAAACACCATGCGCAAATTCATGCGGAACCAAAAGGCATATTATCGCTATGACCGCCTGCCAGAAAGGAATGAATAATCCGGTTCCGGGAAAGTAAAATCCTAGACCTTCATCACTTATTGTTGGAAGAAGTGGACTTACGCCTGGAACCATGCTCTGCTCAACAACTATTTTTGATGCATGCAAAAAGAGCATACTGATTAACAGAGCAGGAATACCAACTATTCCCACAAGAAGCGACATTACAGGCCTGAACATCTCAGTATTTGAAAAGTTAGGATATATGTTAAACATGATAAGTCCCATTAAAACAACGCCAGAAAGGAAATGCAGAATCGGTTTATCAGACCATTTTAAGAGCATCATACCAAATACAAGAACAAAGATTCCTGCAACAGTATACATTATATCAAAATTCATGTAGGTAAAAATAAGGCACACTACACCCAGAACAGCAGATATTTTCCATGTGTTACGATATCTTGATACATAAAAACTACCAAACCCACCAAATGATATAACAATTGCCAAATCACCAAGGAATTTCCATAACGATGGTGAAAGATTGGCAACCTTTTCAACAAGACCCATACCACGTCTTGTGTGAATCATGAAAAATATAAGGTATCTTTTAGCGCTTGTCTTTGTGAGTAGAATTGTACCTATGAGAAATATCGCAATCGCAGAAACTATGTATGGATCTATCATACAGATATTTGGTAGATTATGGTTAAATACCACACGATTATTTTCGGGAAAATCCAAAGAAAAAAGAAAGTGCAGGAGCAGAGATTCGAACTCTGGAAAGCACTAAGCTACTGGGTCCTTAGCCCAGCCCCGTTGACCGCTTGGGTACCCCTGCGAAGGTTTAATAAAGATTTATAAACTTTAAATCTTTTTATATCCTTAATAACTTTAATTATACTTATTAACTTGATAGGTGATTGTTTGAAAATAAAAATACTGAGCAAGAAAGGTTCGAATTTGAAATTTCTTTTAGATGATACAACTCCTGGTTTTGCAAATGCTCTTAGGAGAATAATGATATCAGAAGTACCAACCCTTGCAATAGAAATTGCTGAATTCACAGACAACACTTCAGCACTGTTTGATGAGATGATTGCACACAGGTTTGGATTAATTCCGCTTGAATTTGATCCAAGCAAATTCAATTTTAAAGAAGAATGTAAATGTAATGGCAAAGGTTGTCCATTATGTGAAGTTTTCTTTGCGTTGGAAAAAACCGGACCGGTAATGGTTTACTCAGGCGATTTAAAATCAACAAACAAAGCTGTAAAGCCAATATCACCTGATTTTCCTATGGTGGAACTTCTTAAGGACCAGAACCTGAAATTAGAAGCAATAGCAGTACTTGGCACTGGTAAAAACCATGCAAAATTCCAGGCAGCAAACGCTTCATACACATATTTTCCACAAATTGATGTAAGTGATCACAAAGATGCTAAAAAAATAGAAAAAGCATGTCCAAGAGGCGTTTTGGCCGTGAAAAACAGTAAACTTGTTTTGGCTGATCCATACAACTGTAACGAATGCAGGTCATGCGAAGATGCAAGCAATGATAAAGTAAAAGTAAACAGCGACAACACAAAATTCATATTCAATGTCGACAGCATATCAGGTCTTGACGTAACATACATTGTTGAACAAGCATCGAAAATACTTCAGGATAAAGCAAACGAGTTCAAAGATCAACTGAAGGGTTTTTAGTATGACTTTAAAATTGATAACAACATGGATTTTTGGAGGAATTCTAATAACAGCAGCAGCATGGATTCTAGGTCACATTGAACAAACTGTTGGTGTTTCTCCGCTTTCATACGGATTTGTTTTCTTCGTCGGGTTTGTGCTTATTCTAATCGGTGGGCTTGCATGGATAAGCGTTGCAACGGCAACTGCCAAACACTGAATACGTAATAAATAAAAACGTGCGCATCTATTATATATTTTATGCTCGCAGAAAACGAATTAAATGTTCTAGCTATATTTCAGGAAAGACTTCTGATGAGAAAAGAAGATCTTAAAATGGTATTCAACCAGAAAGAAATTAGTGACGGAATGGCAATAACAAACAGGCTCAGTGAACGAGGGTTTCTTAAATTTATTGATGCAGTGGGTGCACCATGCTACACAATAACACAAGAAGGTCTGAGAGTTCTTAAAGATTAATGGAAACATTAAAAAGCCTGCTTCTATTTTAATAGATTAAACATAACTATAACAAAAAATAGCCCTGTAGTCTAGAGGCCAAGGATGCCGGGCCTTGGATTCAAAGTCTGAGGCTTTGAGCGAAGCAATTCGCTGTGAAAGAGGATACCCGGTGACCGCGGTTCGAATCCGCGCGGGGCTATATTTTTTCTCATTGATTGTGATAGAAATTAAATGTTCCTCTCGTGTCTTTACCACTACCTGAGATTGATATGGTCATTGTAAGGGGAGGTGCTTGTAAATGTGTATTATCCCAGTTAGCACATTCCAAGACATAGGATATCTCAGAAGAATATGTTCTACCATATTCATCCAAAAACGAGTTTCTAAGTTCTTCTACTCTGTTTTCAAAATTATCCTTTGTTTGATCGCAACTATGAGTGTCACGAATTGTTTGATTTACAACTTGTATAATATCACTTAAAATTTCTGCATCCCTTATTTTGAATGGTTCTGATATGTTAATTTCAGAATACTGGAAAAGTGCTTGCTGTACTGCAAAAATAAGACTTAAGAGGAATATTATGCCAACAATGAACAGCTGCCCCTTCTTAGAACCCATAAACATAATTTGAAGAACTAGAATAAAAAATGTGAAATACACAGGGCCAACTAATTTGGCCCTGTGATAGATTAGTTTTCGAGGGATGAAACCTCGGAATTACCTGTTCAGCATAGGTATTCCGAGTTCTCTGTTCACGTCTCTTTCTCCTTCCTGCTTTGCAACAGGACCGAGTATGTAAGGGGATTTTACACCAGTTACAATTGTTATTACTTTAAGTTTTCCTTTCTGGTTCGGATCTATCCTTGCTCCCCATATTACCTGTGCTTCTGGATCTAACTGTTTGGAAACGTATTCTCCGACTAAATTCACTTCGTCGAGTCTTAAGTCTTCGCCACCTGTTATGTGGATAAGAGCACCTGTTCCGCCATGGTAATCCACTTCAAGTAATGGATTAGACATTGCTTTTACAATGCACTCTTCTGCTTTGTTCTTTGCATCAGATGTACCGAATCCTACTGTAGCCACACCGCCTGAATGCATTATTGCTTTTACATCTGCATAATCAAGGTTTACAAGCGATGGCTGCGAGATTGTCTCTGTTATTCCCTTTATCATGTTTGCAACTAAGTCGTCTGCTACTGCAAAAGCCTGTTTTAATGGGAGGTTTCCTGCGATGCTAAGAAGCCTGTCATTCTCTATTACTATTACAGTATCACATACCTGCCTAAGCTGATATAAACCATCTTCAGCTTTACCCATTCGTGCTCCTTCTACCTTAAATGGCATTGTTACACTTGCAATAACTATTGCTCCTGCTTCCTTGGCAAGTTTTGCTATTACTGGTGCTGCACCAGTACCCGTTCCGCCACCAAGACCTGCTACAAGATATAACATGTCTATTCCTTCGAGCATTTTTTTAAGTTCTCTTTCGCTCTCTTCTGCAGCTTTCTTACCCATTGTTGGGAATCCACCGGCTCCAAGGCCCCTTGAAATTTCTCTTCCTAACAAAATCTTTTGACCAGCCTTTGATATACTCAAATGCTTTGCATCTGTATTCACTGCAACTGCCTTTGCTCCTTCTACACCTATCTCAGAAAGCCTTGTAACACAGTTATTTCCTGCTCCGCCTACTCCGACTACAAGTATTTTTGCCTGAAGTGAGTCAAAATCAAAATCCTCTATTGGATCCTGCTGGTCACCTATACCTGAATCAAATGTTTGTGCTGGTGGTTGCTGAACAACCTGTTGTGGTACGGCAATTGGTGCCTGCTGAACTGGTGCTGCCTGTACTGGTTCTGGAACTGGAGCTTGTATTGGTGCTGGTACATATGCTGGCTCTGGTTCTTTCACAACCGGTTCTTCTACTGGTACCGGCGATTCAAAACCTGTACTTGCCTGAGTCTCAAACTCGTTTGCTGGAGCTGCCTGCTCGGGCACTACGATTTCACTTGGGCCATCGTAGGAGGCCTCTTTTTTAACTTCTTCTTTTTTCTCTTCTTCAAAAACATTGTCAAATGCTTTCTGTATCAATGAATCCATTTATTTCACCCCTCAAGTTTTATTTTAAATATGTAACAGAAAGTATATTTTACAACATATATGTTGCTTTTCTTATTTTATTATATGGAAATCTTTTTATATCTACTTTCTAATTACTCTATAGAAAAAAATTATACTAACTACTAGATTTCCCCAAATCTAAGTTAACTACACACGTAAATTCATTCCCCAATGAATTCAAATGTTAACAACTTTCCCCAAAGTTGTATCGGATTATTTTTGTAAACCGTTTGAAATTTTAGTGATTATTATTTCCATTTAGGATATATAAAGTTATCTAGTCACGGCTAGCTAAAAGGAAGATTCTAAAGTCATTTTAAGGCATAATAAGCACGCTACGTTCTTATCGTAAATGTGCTCGCAGTATAGCGAAAAACACCAACAAAAACCTTTATAAACCCTTAAGTTAATTACTAGTTAGAGATAACAGTTTAGTCTCTAAAATATTTGGGTGTTTGGCGTGAAAAATAATATAATTCCTATGGAAAGAGGGAAGAAGAACTACATAAGTATAGAACCAGTATGGCTTCAGATAGGTAAATCTATATACAAGTTTTTAAGTGGTATCAATGATTATCAAAATTTTGATGAGGATGAAGATCTTCCTGTTATTCCAGAATATCGGGCTAAGCAGATGGTAGGCACTGAAGATGAAACTCTTGGTGTTAGGGATAAGACGACAGGTATAGAATATCTTACAGATAACCCAAGAAACAGGGATACTAAAACACGTGATTATGTTACATTCCATGAAAGAGGACACTCGCTTTATGGTGACTCAGAAACTCTTGCTGATAAACATGCTGTCAAAGAAATGATAGGTAAATATGGTCACAGCATAGTCGATGAAATAATAGAAAAAGGATTGGCAGATTCTTCGATAGTTGCTAGTGTAGTCGGATCTAATGCTAACATGAGTATTTTGGAGGACATTAACGGTAAACCCGCTTAAAAAATTAAGTGGGATACTGTTAAGTAGGTGTTGATATGGCAAATTTAGTGAAAATTGGTGGAAAATTTGTATATACATTGTTAAAAGAATTTACAGATGCTACTTTAGAGATAAATCCGATAACTGATGCAGTAACGGATCTTACAGGTGGTGCAATTGGCGGCGGTGCGTATAGAAGCGTTGAAAAAGTATTGTTTAAAAAGGGTAAGATAGCCGGTTATATCTTAGATTCTGACGGTTCTGATCTTAGAGCGGAGGATTTCGAATACGACGATCACGGAAACGCAGTCAAATTAAGAGATCCAAGAAAAGGTATTCTTGCCGAAGCACCTGATTTTGATAATAGAATAGTAACATCTGGTTACATGAATATGACAGACCCATTCTATTCGGGTGATGATGGTTACGTTGATACTTCTAGAAGAAACCAAACAGAGCTGTATGTACAAGATGATATAACAGCAACAAAGGCTAAAAAAGAACGTATATGTACATCTTCTGGAATAGCAACAGATTTTGAAGTCTCAGCACTCCCAAAATCAACATGGGCATTTGCTGATTTGCTGGAACCTGGTGCAATGTCAGGTCCTGACATACTTTATGGTGCTGTAAAAGGTCTTACAGTGAGTGCAATAAAACCAGCTGAAAAACGTATAATGGGAATGTTAAAAAAAGTACCAGGAAACAGGAACTGGGACGGTGTAAGAAACTCATTGAACAATGGAATCGACGAGCTTACGAAAGGTCTTTTGGGAATAAAGGAAGCTGAATACGATGGAGCAGCGGCACGATGGGGAATAGGAGAAAGGATGTCACATGGGTAGAAATAAAATCCACAAATTTAAACGTACTGTTCCAATAGATAAATATGGCAGTAGACATGATGCAGATGTTCATTGATGTACTGAGAATCAGTCCAAATGTTTTAAATGAATACAGCAGAATGCCAGTGTTGGAACAGGTTTTTTATCTTTTGTTTTTCCCTATCCTTTTTCTAATTATTTTCATTTACATACTCACATCAATATGGATGTCTGAACACAAGGGTCTCAGAATTCTCGTAGGTGTTGCTGTATGTGCATTCATAATATTACAAGGAATGTATGAATGGTTTATCATTTTAAGTAAATACTGGTTTTTCGGTCTCATAGCACTGGGAGCTTTCTGGTTCATAACAGGAAAGAGAAATCGAGGAGCCTCTGGCGGAGGAGGAGCACAGGGATTCACATCAAAAGGAAAGAAAGGTGGACTTTTTAGTGACATACAAAAAAGGCTTAAGGGACAGATAACAGGCGAATTCAAACAAAGGGAACAAATGATAATGGCATTGCTGGACCAGATAGAGGATGCCCTCAAAAAAGCAGGTGGTGGCATAGAAGACGTAGATAATATAATAGGTGGCGGCGGTGGAGCCATGATGATGATGTCAAGAGTATATCAACTGATAATGGATTTACGGCAGGATGGCGCTATAATGGGATTCCCAGAAAGCAGGATTACAAAGCTGATAAAGAGATATAATGTAGTTGCACACAAATTAGGAACAAAGACTATAAAGTAGGTGAATTATGTTACCGTATGATATATTTTCGCTTGAAATTATGCTTCCATTCTTCTTAGTTTTAGCAATTGTTTTTGGTGCTCTTGAAGTATCACAGGTGTTCAGTAATAAGGCTGTAAAGGCCATAATTGCATTTGTATTTGCGGCCTTTTCAGTAATGAACATGCAGGTTGTAGCAATGATAAATTTCCTTTTGCCTTACGCAGCAGGATTCTTTGTATTGTTCTTTTTGGTATGGATAATACTAAAGCCTCTAAGAGGTAAAGGCGGGGATGGAAAAGGTGATAAAAAGGATCCACTAATACTAATAGTAGTTCTAGTGCTTGTACTTGTTATAATGACAAGACTTGGTGACACCGGTTATTCGTATTCTCTTGGATTTTTAGCTAACCCGAACTTGCTTTGGATAATCGGAATAGTAGTAGTCGTGTTCATTATATACAAAGCGTACAAAATGGGCGCTTAATAACTATCTTAGAAATTGTTTATTCAATATGAGCTTTTTTAGCCATCTCTGTTATGAAAGACTCAAGATCAATATCCATCATCTTGTACATTTCACCTATAGTATTATGTATGATATCAAAAAGTTGTCTTTCCCTACTATCGTTTCCGTATTTGTTTATACCAGTTTTACCTATTCTGGCATCAGTTACTTGATAGAGATTTATGAATCCGTTATCAATGAGTTCTCTTTTATTGTTTTTAACACCGTCAATTACAGCGCTATATGATTGCATGGCAAGATCTTTAAACTCATATTTACTGAGATCGAGCTTATCGCTATAGAGTTCTTCCATACATTTTGATATTTTACTTATATATTCCCCGATATCAATACCCTTACTCATAAATATCACATTTGTTACTTATTAGTAGTATTTATACTTTATAAAGGTTTCGGAGGCGTATTTTTGGTCACAATTCAAGATTCTTAGAATACTATAACTAAGTGAAACTAATTGTCTTAATAAACTTGTTTAACCATATTAAATAAACAGATAAAATGCTTGACGAAAAGAAAGTTCTTGATTATATAACTGCCGAATATTCCTGGGAGCAGGTTATTTACGAGATCGTTGCTTGGGAGGGTCTTGACCCATGGGACCTCGACATAGAAAAGCTCACAGAAGGATTCTTAAAATATCTTAAAAACATAAAGGAAGTTGATTTTCGTGTGCCTGCAAAATTCATAATGGTTGCGGCAATACTTCTGAAAATGAAATCTGATTATCTTCGTGCTTTCAAGGAGCAAGTTGTAAAAGAAACCGAGGATGAAATGAAAAAACAAATGGAAGAAGATCTTGTTATAAAAGATGATGGGGAACCGTTTGAAATAAGCCCTATTAATGTTCCTCCGAGAAGAGAACCTGTTAGGGGAATTGTTGTAAGTGAACTTGTCAATGCTCTTAAGAAAGTTCTAAGATCGCATGATAGAAAAGAAAGAAGACGCGATAAATTGAGAAATAATATCGACATAACCGGGGACAACATTAATGACAGAATAAAGACCCTTTATGGCAGAATTAATAATCTTCTTTTAAGGGTCAAGAATAAAGAACTTGAATTTTCCAAGCTAGTTGGTAAAGAATGGACAAGGGAAAACGTTGTAAACAATTTTGTACCGCTTGTCCATCTTGAACAACAGAAAAAAGTTACTTCAAGACAGGACGAAATGTTTGAAGAAATCTGGGTCAGGAGAAGAGATAAAAAATGAAATCGAACGTCATAATGGCGTCAGTGTTTTTTCTAATTGTATTTCTCGTAAATTCCCAATACGTAAGTTCTGCAGTTGATGAAGTTCTAAGCAATCCTGCCGGTGTTGACGAGCTTACGGTCAACATACACCACTACGGATCAATTGACATGGACGGCAACCCTACAAAAATAATGATAAACCTAAGCGTTCCCCAGGACGATAGTAGGCAGGACGTTGAATTGAATATGGAAACTGTTACGAATGAGCTTGGCACTGTTGTCGGTACTGTGAATGCAGACGACCCCGATAATCATTTTACGTATGATATACTCAGTACAGTCAGATCCAGAGCAAGTCACCTGTATTCTCTTCCAAAGTCGTATGTCATACCTGACGATGTTGAAGTGTACTTGCAATCGACTAAAAACATACAATCGTCTGACCCGAAGTTTCAGGAGCTTGCCGAGGAAATAACAAGCGGTTCTAAGGATGATTTTGAAAAAATTGCAAAGCTTGCAATGTGGGTATATGATCATTTGGATTATGATTTATCATATTCTGGAAAAAACTTTGATGCACTAACTGTTCTTGAAAGTAAAATCGGTGTGTGTGCTGAATACACTACACTATTTATCGCGCTTGCAAGATCTATTGGAATACCAGCCAAGTTTGTATCGGGATGGTCTTATGGAGATATGGGATGGGAAAGGCATGCTTATTCGGAAGTTTATCTTGGTGAATGGGTACCTGTTGATCCACTATGGCTTGAGATAGGGTACATGGATGCCACACATCTGAGATTCGGGGACCATGTTGACAATACGGTTAGAAATAATGTAGAAGTTACTGGTTTTAATGTAAAAAACATAGTCTGGTCAAAAGACGATATCGAACTTGAGATAGTTTCGCATTCCCAGATAGAAAAAGAAGCGGAATATGAAATGACAATTTCAAGTGAAGAATTCAGAAAAGGTGATGACGGTGTTGTTATACTTTCAATTGTGCCAAAAGAATACATTGTCGGTAAGGTTGTTCTTCAGACATGTTCCGGTAATTATGATATAGTTGATGTTATAGATAAGGAAAAGAGAGTTATACTGAGGCCCGGGGAAAAAGAACAGATATACTGGAAAATAAAAATAAATGATGATTTACCCAGTAACTACATGTTCACGTGCCCATTAACCCTTAACTCGCGTTCTTTGGCTCTTAAACAAGTCGATACCTCTGTTAATAGTCGCTACGGTGAAAGGTTTACAAATAAACTCACTGCTAGTCTTTCATCCGAAACAATCGAACTTGGAGAAGAACAGATAGTATTCATTTCGACAAGTGACATGGTACCTGATTCATACATAGGGATGGTCGCAGGAGATGATCATAAAAGATACGATGGTGTTTCTGGAGACTTCATGACAACTTTTACATTCACTCCTGATCAACTGGGTGAAAACGAAGTAATAATATATACATCAGAAGGTGAGACAAAAACTCTGAAGTATAACGTTGAGAGTGATCTTGCAATCTCAATTGACGATTTTGATGCACCAAAATATCTTAAAATTGGTGATACAAAGAACGTTTCTGCGTATATTGTGAACAAGGGTACAAATGAAGAAAGCATACACGTTAATATGATTGTAGACGGAGAAAACAACCTTGCAAATTTCATCATTAAAAACAAGTACTTAGTCTCGGTGCCAGTTTCATTCAATACCCCTGGTGCAAAAATAGTTAAAATCGAAGTTTCTGCGTCCGGTACTGATTACAGCGAGTCAAGAGTGATAGAGGCCTATGAAGAGCCTGTGATACATTATGATATTGATTATCTGGAAGGTAACGGGATTGTAAAACTGAATGTAAAGAATTCAAAAATAAAGGACGTCGAAGTTAAAGTAAGCGGTGTTAGCAAAACTGTTTCTGAAATATTTGGTGAGCATGAAATCAAGTTCCCGTTACCAACAGGTAATTATGAAATGGTTCTTACATGCAAAGACATTGCAGGAAAACCATACGAAGTGTCAGAAATAGTTGAGTTTAAGGAAAGGGACATATTCGCACATATAACATCTGCGTTGAATGGTTTTATAGAATATATCATGTCATTTTTCAGCTAAGCTCAGTGTAATATATTTAAACTTACCTAGGTCTATTATTTTTATGGCATGCAAACCTAAGAAATCGGCAAAGAAGAAAATAGAAAAGAAAGAAGACAATCCATGTGCTTCTTGTTGCGGTTGTGGGTAAACCACACGCATTTGTTTTCTCATCGTGTACTGG
>DAOWAL010000072.1 GCA_030634615.1 Candidatus Aenigmatarchaeota archaeon
CCCCTGTTATTGCTATATTTTCAATGTGCTTAGTACGCAAGAGATGTTCTGCTTTTTTGTGTCTATGTCTTGCAGAACCTGACAAAACAACAAGCAAATCTGCTTCTGTTGGCAAAACTGAATTTTCATCTTCTTTACACAAAAAATTGTAGAAAAAGTAATCAAGCATCTATAATACTTTTGATTTTAGCGATTATTTCTGGATAATGCTGTTCGGAATGGAAATTGAAAGTTTTATCTTTTGCCGCAACATAGAATTTATCTAGATCTTCCGCACAACTAGACCCCAACAGGAGCCCGTCGTTAGACAATTTCTGTATAATCTCCAACTGGTGGTTATTAGCATGCTCTTTAAACTCAGCAAGTCTGGCAATTGCTATCGTTTTTTTGTGGTTTTTTATAGAATAAAACAGCGAACCAATGCCCCCATGAGATATAACAAGACTACTCTTTAAAATATATTCTTCAAGCTGCTCTTTACTGCAGTATCGAAAGTATTTTCCAAATTTGGGAACATAAGAACATGCCCCAATTTGCATTACGATGTTTTCTTCAAAATCATATTTTTGTACAAGTTGATCTACAGCCATAATTAATCGATCAAACTGAAAAGAGTTATTTCCAACCGTTACAAAAATCATAAAAAATTAATTAACTTAATAGACACCCTTTATATATAGCATCTGGGTAATATTTCAACAACTCTTTCCATTGAACAAAAAAGGAATTAGAAATAAAATAAAAAAATCTTCCTGACAACGAAGGAGTAAATACTTGCGCCGAACATTCAATATAAATAACCTTACCTTTAAAAAGGCGCACAAGAAGAGCCATAATAAGCCCTGTTGACGGCCCTGTCGTAATTAAAACATTCGGTCTTTCTAAGAAGAATATATATATGTTTTGCAACGCTGTAATCACAAATTTTAACATTTTAACTGATAATTTCACACTTCCATAATCAAAGATATTATATTTATGACAACCTAAGTTCTCGTCAGAAACCATGCCTCCTACGACAAGAAATTGTTTATAATCCCTCATATTGTGCATAATAAGCCTCAGTTCGTCATAGTGCCCCCCAGAGGCTGATACAAAAGCTATTTTTTTCATTTTTTTATAATGTAATTTCCCATAGAAAGATATTTTAATCCTGATTTTTCAAATACCTGTATCGCGTCAGTTGGTCTCAACACATTTGGTTTACCATGTAAATTGAAAGACGTGTTCAATATCGCACCCACACCTGTAATGTTATAAAATTTTTTGACCAAGTCGTGATAGAGGAAGTTTTCTTTCTGGCTTATAATATGTGGTCTTGTTGTCTCGTCATAGGAATGCATTGCTGATCTTAATACTTTTTTCCCCAAAGAAGTCAGTTCAAAAGCAGATACCATATAGGCTTTCGACAAAATCTTGCCGTTATCAACAATATATTTGTCAGAAAATTCACTTAAAATACTTGGGGCAAAAGGCATCCAAAAATCTCTATTTTTGATTAACTTGTTTATTGTAGTCTGTTGATCAAGGGTTGTTGGATTTGCTAATATTGATCTATTACCCAACCCTCTTGCACCCCACTCATTACGACCAGAAAATCGTGCAACAACTTCGCCTTGAGCAAGTAATTCAGCAACCACAGAGTTAATATCAAGACACTTCTTTGTGTGATATTTTTTATGAATATTATTCTTTTCCAGGAAAACATCTATTTCTGAGTTATAATCTAGCCCCAGATAAAGATTTGAAATAGGAGATATCTTGGATACAGTTGGGCTCAAATTTAAATAACCCCAGCATGCACTCCCTATTGCATTTGATTCATCCCCCGCGCTGGGTACAACATATACTGTATTCACTTCCTTGAGCGCAGATATCTTCATTACCAATTTAATATTCATAAAGACCCCACCTGCAAGTACAAGATCTTTAATTCCTGTCTTTTTAATACCGGCTCTAACCCAAAAAAGAACCTTATCTTCTAAGAGGGTTTGTAGCGCTCCTGCCACATTATCAAATCTTTCGTATCTTAATATTTCTTTCAACTCATTCTCAGCTAGAGAAATGTCCTTGTTGGAAAAAAAAGTTAAGTCGTTAGATACACCGATCATACTATCCAATTTCTTATAAATATGTTCATAAGAACCTTTTTTGGCATACGCCGCAAGTCCCATGACTTTAAATTCATCTTGTAGAGGTCTCATACCCAAGAGCATGGTAACTAATGAATATAAATAACCCAAAGAAGCATTTTTTTTCGTATAAGAGATATTTTTAAGACAGTTATTCAAAAAAATACCAACACTAGCAGAAACACCGGCACCCTCTCCATCCATGGTAAATACAAGTGTTCTTTTTTCCGGCTCAATATTAAAGGATGCAGCGTAAGCGTGAGCAACATGGTGATCTATTACACTTATTTTTACACACTCTACTCCGAGCGCTAAACTTAAGTTTCTAACAATTTTTTTTCTCCAATTATTTTTCCGAAACCTTGTTACTACAATAAAATATATTCTATACAAACTAGGGAAATATCGATTAACAGCTAATAAAATTTGTCTTTTTATTGAAGGGTTTTTGTGAGAACTAATGAAGCAACGTACAAAATCAGTGTCATTATTTACAGCATATGCATTATCCACAATGACCGCATCGATATCCTTAATATTAATCAAGCTGTCTGCTAAGATGGTATTTATCGCCCGTATTGGCACACCTGCTTGGTTTTTCTTCCTGGAAATACGCTCTTCACTTAAACAAGCTACCACTTCTCCATCAATGAGCAAACAAGCGGTTGCGGTATGTCCTATATTAAGCCCAAGAATTTTCATGATTGTGGTACCTTTTTTGTAATTGCTTGATAATGCCTATTGCCAATTCTCATAAAAAGCAAGCTGAAATTGCCACCTTCCTTAATTTTTAGCTTTTTTCTAATTTCGTCCGGTTTCTGGGATAACCCTCTTTTTGCAATATCAATACGAGATATATTCATCTCTGACAAAGTTTTTTTTAGTTTTTTTAGATTAAATCGAGAGAAAGATATAATTTCATAACCTTTATACTGATGTCCGACGGCAACAGGAAGATTGTCACTCGTTAAATATGCGATAAGGGGATCTAGCTTTTTGCATCCAGCCTGCTGTGCAAACTCGTCAATTAAATGAGACCGAATAATAGCGCAGTTTGGCTCTATGATGTATTTTTTAGGTGTTGATGTCTCGACATGTTTTGAAGGATGTGATGTCTCCAACGTATACTTTTCAGGTAAAATGGTTGCCCGAAACGCAGTAGTCTTAAGTATCCCAAACCACAGCATAATTTGTTTACACTCAAATTCATCCGCAATAACTTCAACTTCTGGATTATATGGTAATTTTTCTAATTCCTCATAAGAGATGGCGGGAGAAACCTTAATACCCACAGCATCAATATGTGATAATATTTTTGGCAACATCTGTTCCACAGAAGGAAGTGAATCGCTTAATGAGACGGTTCTTTTATTCTTCACACGTCTTGAAGGGTCAATGTAGACAGCATCACACGTACCGAGATCAGTATCTTCTGCATTTTTATGCATAAATTCTATGTTTGAATATACGGAATACACCTTCGCATTTTCCTTTGCAATGTCTAGTGTTAAACGATCACTGTCTATTGCCAAAACCTTCGTTCTAGCAGCAATTGCTATTGTATTTCCCCCTATCCCAGATGTTAGATCTGCGACCTTCTTGAAGCCCGAAAATCGCTCGGCTACATATTCCGCTACTCTTTCTCCGGTTGACTGCTCAAGACCCACCTTGGTAAAGAACATGTTATCAGCCTTACTAAACTTAAGTTTCGCAGATTTCCTTAGTGTTAGTAATTCAATGATACTCCTAATGTTAAGATTGGGGTAAATATTTTTCAACTTTAAAGTGGCGGCAGTAGTAAATCGACCTTCAGGATACTGAATTTGAATTTTTTTAATCAATTTTTTCCCTTCTTCTGATAGGAGGAAATTTATATCTTCTATTGTCATAATTTATCCTTACACGATCAGTGTTCCAAATCTTATTGAATAAACAAGTCTTATACATTTTAATGCCACAACATACAATATCCCTCCTATACCTATCATTATACATGATATCGGTCCATTATTTCTTATCAGAGTAACTCCTTGAGGAGACGAAAGTTCAAATTTCCCATTATTACGCCACAAACCGGTAGCTCTCTTAAAATCGAATACTGGGCTCACGAAATACTTATACCTAACATGAAAATCACGTTTAAATTCTACCGGATGTTTTTTGTATAACAATGGATCAAGTTTATGAATTAGCACTCTTTTAGAGGCATACCATACCTTGCTAAATATTTTCTGTTTAATGACAGTTTTGTGGATAAAAATTGTTTGAGGAGTATTCACATAATATGTTTTATACCCTTTATCCTTTAATTTGTAAAACACGTCTGAATCATCGTGATATCCACTCCCCATTTTGTTGAAATCTTCATCAAAGCAACCTACGGCACAAAGTGCTTTTTTACTATAAATTGTAGCGTTGCCTCCATGCGGTCCATAGGCACTTACAAAACCAAAAGGTCCATCCTTTTTAGAATAGAACATCATCGCACGTAACCATCCTTTTTTTAAAATACAGTCACCTCCCAAAAGTAAGCAGAAATCATTTGAAGCCAACTTGACACCCAAATTTCTAACTGCGACACCTCCCATATGTTTAACAACATAGATTTCAACCCCTTTCAAATTCTTGAGTTGTCCATATAACTTCAATAAACCAGGCTCCGTTGAACCATCATCTATTACGATAATCTCTTTATTACCATTATAGTCCAATTCCACTAAAGAGTTTACACAGTCTTTGATAGTGTAACCTTGATTATAAGTGGCAACAATTATGCTTATTGGGTGTTCTTTCATGTTTTATACTATCCTACTATATATATCCAATATATCATTTACTTTTCCTTTTATCTCATAATTACTTTTAACAAAGTCGCGGTTTATTCTGGAAATAAGTACTTTCGCTTTAGGATTTGAAACCATTTGTAAAGCATGATTAACTCCTTTCGCCAAGGAATAAGCAGACTTTGGTTTAACTATTACTCCACAACCTCCTTTTTTTATAGGTTCTTGAATCGCTGAATTCTTCAGGTCAGTGACCACGACAGGTTTACCGCACGCCATTGCCTCTATCTGAACTAATCCTAGAGTTTCACTACTTGAAGTTGATGGTAAAACAACAACATCAGATAAATAGTAGTATGCCTTCAATTTAAGATCAGACACCTTACCCACAAAATAAAGATTTTTCTTTTTATACTCACTATGTTCCCAATTGCCAATAACAATAATTTTTCCATTAATATGCTCTGAAGCCTGAATAAGGTAGTCCAAACCTTTATAGTGAGTAGCTCTACCAACAAAAAGAGCAACTTTGGTCATCTTTTTTTCTGTTAGAGAAAGCACATCTTCAGTATCTTTCCGCGATACCCAGTATTCAGTATCAATACAAATAGACACATATTCAATTTTATTTGTATACCTGTCAAAAAAACTATGGTTTTTGTGTATGTTATTAGAGTTAAAAATGATTTTACTACTAATGTTACACAGTCTTTTGACAAACAAATTAAAAAAAATACAATCTAGAAAAGGATAATTAGTAGTCAGGGCATGAAATTGCAATACAATGGAACCTTTAGGACGGCAAAACAACAGTGCTAATACCGCTATAGGATTTGGCAGGTGCACATGTAGGAGATCATATTTTTTATTTTTATATAAAAAAGAGAAAAAATACGGCGTTATTGGCGTTGAAAAAATGGTGAACACCTTTGCCGCTTTGTATAAGACACCTTTCTCTAAATTTAATATTTCGTTTTGCTTTTTTTCAGATATAGCGAGACAATCAAGTGTACTAATTGTTTTTGCTCTAGAAAGACACTTCACTAAATCATACACGTATCGTTCAATGCCACCTGGGTGTGGATAATAAAATTTTCCAATTACAAGCACTCTCATAATTTGTTATATTACCATGTTTAAGATTTGTTATCACTTTTGGGGGTTTTCCCTATTCAAATAATCATCAACCAGCTTTTCTCTCAATCCACTCCTTAAACAATTGTGATTTTTAAGCAGCTTCTTCAAATGAGGAAAAACACCGTCATCTAGTGAATTGGTGGTGTTTGGTAAGTGTTGCACTTGAAGCTTTAATTAACCCAGTCACCATTGTTTGCAATATTATGTGGTGTAATTTCTCCACCCTACTTATTCAATTTTTTTCATTTTCCCTTTAACTAAACAAGGATTTTACATAATCTC
>DAOWAL010000054.1 GCA_030634615.1 Candidatus Aenigmatarchaeota archaeon
ATTAACATTCAAAGTTACAGTTTTGCTTAAATAGGTTAAACTTGCTGAATTAGAAACCGTTCCCATGACGTGCTTTACGTTACTTACGGTCTTTAAAACCATGACATCCTTTGAAGTTAAATTTTTCTGTTCTGCAGTAGAAGAGTCCGGTTTTGCGAATCTTCCCATAAAGCCTCTGGCTTGTTTAAATCCTGGAGTTACTGTTAGCAAATCTGCACCTAGGTCACCGAACCTATTTTCGACCTCCTGCTGTGCTCCTTGACTTATTGAAACAATCAAAACAACTGCAGCAATACCTATGACAATTCCGATTATTGTAAGCCAGCTTCTAAGTTTGCTGTGTAGCAGGATATTCAAAGCTAAATGAAATGATTTTTTTAGTTTCATATTTACAACAACTATTTTTTCTTGTCTTTAGCATGCTTAATCCAATCAGGAACATTCTCAGATTTAGATTTTTTCCTTTTGTGGGATATGCCTTTATGCATGATAATTGCTGCAATGACAATACCTATTGCAATGATTATCAAAAGAGTCCAGTCAATTCCTTGTTTATTGTACAGTGTACTTCTTTTGGGCAAGTTACTTTCTATTCCCATTTTTGTTAAAAGTGTAGTTTCCATTTGTAATGGAAGTTCCATATTTACAATTCTTCTCTCCCCCAATTCATCTGTATAATGTATATCGAATTGAAGCAATTCTGATTCTTTCCTAACCGCAGATTCTAAAGTGAAACTGACAATGTTATAATCACCAGCAGCTAAATTTCCAACCATTTGTCCGTCTGTGCCAGTTGCCTTAAAACCTTCTTGCTCAGGAATTCTGACAACAATCGAATTTGCAATATACTTTCCTGTATTGGCAATTGCTATTGAAACATCGCCCTCGGAAACCTCTTGAATTACAGCATCAAAATAGGTTCTTGAGTCTTGTACTGTAATCTCAAAACTCTTATCGCTATAAGAGTAGGATTGCGAAAAGCCAGGACCATATTTAATTTCGATTTCAGAATATCCGTCAAGAGCATCCTTGTCAACTCTTAGTTTGTATATAATTAACCATACATCTCCGTAATTTGTTGGATTCCATGCGCTTTCTGTCAATGTCCTTAAAGCATCATCTTCATCCAATGAAAATGGATAAGATGGAACCAACTCAAACCATGCTCCGTCACAGTTCGAATTCTTTATTCCACTGACATGAAAAACAAGTTCTACATAATCATTTGGTATTACTGGGTAAGGGTTTTGATAAATTAAACTAGCGTTTAAAGCACATGGATTATCAACACTATTAGCAGAAGCTGTATTAATCATAATAATAGCAAATACAAATAATCCAATCAAATACGTCATTCCTCTATGTTTATTTTTTCGTTCCATTTTACTCATCTCCTCTTTATTTTATATACCAGTTCTGGTATACAATGTCCTCCGTAAAACTCGGATTGCTTAATTATTCATTGTTTCATCTATTAAAAAACTTCGTGAAACAATTACAACAATCATTTTTTATAAAAAAGACGATATGCACATTTGCTGAAACTGATTCCATTCTCTGAAACTATTCCTTCTCTACGTGATCGGTGCATCTGGTTGTTGGTTATGCTCCGACTAGTAACAATAATCCGTGGATAAGGAAAACTGGCCAGAATATCGCTTTGAAGAATCCTATAACCGCATCCAAAAATGATGGGGCAGTGGTTATGTAATATATCAATGCTCCGATGAATCCCAAAAAATAAAAGCATCCTCCAGTTTCATTTCCGCTTGTGCACCATTTTGTTTTGCACTCGGTTTTACTTTCACCCTTCTTTTCTTGTTTAAATATTTTTTTCTTAATCATACTATCATACCTCCTTTATTATCCAAGTCTCTTTATCACGTGCCAACCAAATTGTGTTTTTACAGGCTTTGAAACCTGACCCTTTTCAAGATCAAATGCTACTTTTTCAAATTCTCTTACCATCTGTCCTCTGCCAAATGTTCCAAGATCCCCGCCTTTCTTTCCAGAAGGGCACTGTGATTTTTCTTTTGCAAGATTTGAAAAGTTTTCACCGTTACTGATCCTTTTGAAAAGTTCTTCGGCTTCAGGCATAGTCTTTACAAGAATATGTGCGCAATGTACTTTGTCTGCCATAGTATTACCTCCAATATATTGGAATAATTGACAATGCGGTTTATAATATTGTTACATGAATATTATAAAAAAAGTAAAATCGAGGAGCTATACGAGCTCCCCTATATCAATGAGTTCTGAATCATCAATTATCTCGTTGTCGAGATTATCAATGATTTCATTTTCAGATGCTTGGTCAATCTGCTGATCAGGGGAATCTGTTCCATTGTCTGTTGCTTCTTGAACGCATCCGCTCGCAAATACAATCATGACAATGAGCAACATCGGTAATATTATTTTCAAGTTCATTGTTCTTCACCTCCGCCTACTCCAGATCCTTGTCCAGGAAACTCTGACATTGACTTGTTAATCCTATTGTCTATATCGTCTTGTGTCAATCCTAATGCTTGTTTGATTCCGTCAAGTCTTTCCTGAACCCTTTCAGACAATCTTTCCTGGAACATCTCCTGAGCTGCATTAGTAGATGATTCTGCTTTCTGCCTGTTTTGTTCAGCTACCTTAGTCATCTCCTGAGCTGCCTCTGCCTTTTGGCTAGATGTCATCTCCTTTACCTTTTGCCCAATCTGTTCTATTATTTGATCCTTGTTCATTTCACCGCTTTTTGCTCCCTGGGCAATGTTCTCGTTGTCAGATAACTTCATTGTCTGGAGGGCATTCTGGACCCTTTCTGAGTTGTGTTCCTTTATTGCATCTCTTATCCTTTCCCTTGTCTGAGCCATTTCTGATTCAAGTCCGTCCATGAGCCCTTCTTTTAACTGAGTTCTTTCTTGCTCAGTGAACGAGTTCTGTGTTATGTTTTTGAATTGCTGGGAAAGTTGCACTGCATCGTATTTGAGATCGACAAAATCCTGTACAACATCGTCTGTCGCTTTTCCGGAATCCGCAGAACCCACTTGTTTTTTCGCTTCTTTCATTTCTTCTAGTATAATTCCAAGTTCTGTGTCATCAAAGGACTCACTAATCTCAGATGCTTTTTCCATTATCCTTTCTCCGATTTTGATTTGTTTTTCCAGTGCATATTCGAGTTGCAGAAGCCTGACCTTCGCACCTTGTGATGTGAACATCATCTTTGCCTGTTCCCTTGTCTGTTCGGATATCGCATTGCTATTAGAATCCTGTGCAGCGACAACGGAACTGAAGGAAAGGACAAGTATGGCCACAATCACCAACGCCGAAAAATGTTGCTTCATTTTTTTACACCTCTATGATGTTATTGGTGCCAACATGATATTAATATTTTTCATTCTTTACGCAGTCGGTGTGTATTTTCGAAGTAAAATTAACATCTGCCAAGAATTTCATCTGCTGCTCTTTCCAGATCTAATCTGTCTATGTCGTAATTCTTGTATAAATCGAGTACGTCTGTTCCGTAGAAATCCCATGTCTGAATTTTTATTTCATATCTTCTTTTACATGTGAATTCAACACTGAAATCATATTTCCCATCAGCGTTTTTGTCTGTTATCAGTATGTCGCCGTTTCCAAGCTTTTTGAATAATATGTCATCTGTTCCAAAGTCCGGAGATTCCGTGAACCTTTCGTATAGACTCTGTGGGCTGGTGATATTGAAGTGATGGTCTTTTATTTGAATAGAAACCACATGCACACTCGTGTTTATTTCCGAAGGGATTTTAGGATAATACCATGTGTCAAAACCGATATCTTTACTTGACCTTTCTTCATATATGAAATCGCTTCCTGCTGCTTCAGGAATATACTTTATTACGGCGTTGTAGACAATTGATTTCATATCCTCGGTTTCGCTGTCAACTACTTCAGGACACTCGCCACAGTCTTCCTGACATGTTTCACAGTCTTCATCAGAATTGCAATTTTTGTCACCACAATATTCGACTGGTTTTGTTGGTTGTTCGGTGGTCTGTTCATCACTGTCACATATGTTGTTGTTGTTTTGATCTAGACAGCATTCATATCCTTTTACTATGTATGGTGAATTGCATGTTGGTCCAGATGATTGCTGAACGCATCCAGAAAATATCATTATTAAAAAAATGAGTGGTATCATAAAAAATGATTTCTTTTTCATGATATATTTTTTGTCAAACAACTTAAAAAGGTCAAGGAAAATAGATAATTATGAAAAAAGAAATGATGTTCAAAATACTTTTTGCAGTAATACTATTTGGTAATGCATTGCTTGCTGTGCACAATTATCTGAAAAATGATATGTTCGGAATGTCGGTATCTACAACTATAGTTGTACTCGTTGTTGTAATGTATTACGCATCTTTGCGCAAATAGTGATCAAGAAGTAAATTTTGGAAGTTTAAGATCACTTTTGTTTATTATCACATAGTTCTTTTCATTAAAATTAACATTCTCAATTCTGAGATTCCCTATGCCGACACGTTTTAACGAAACAACTTCATTTCCAATTGCCTGAAACATTTTTTTTATTTGTCTTTTTTTACCTTCGTCAATTTCCATTTCTATTTTTCGTGTTCCAAGTTTTTTTGTTGCAATTGCTTTGACAAAAAATATTTTTTCTTTGTCATCATCTGTTATGTTAACTCCTTCTTCTAGGGTTTCTATGTTTTCATCTGTAATTGGATTCATTGCCTCTATGCGATATGTTTTGATAATACGGTTTTCTTTTTTTGTCAAGAGTTTTTCTAGTTGTCCGTCATTTGTTACTACGAGTAATCCTTCAGTATCCTTGTCAAGTCTCCCAACGCAGAACAATGTATTTTTTATCTTATCATCAATTTCTGGTATTTTGGCAATGTCGTCATAAATTGTTTTTTCTTTAGTTGACTTTTGGCATACTCTGCCAGTTTGCTTATTGAGAATTATGTATATAAGTTCCTGTGCCTTTACTTGTCCTCCGTTATACTTTACCATAGATTTAATTTTTATGGAATGTTCAGGATTTGTGATAACCTTTCCGTCAACTGTTACTTCTCCATTGCGTATTGCCTGCTCTACAATAGCGGAACGTTCAAATTCGCCAGATCTCATGAGCAGTGCGCGCAACCGTATTTTTTTTGACATAATGATGTTTAGCATCCATTTTTAATATATATTGGAATTGTAGACAATTATTTAATATGTTAAGTAAAATTCTTCTTGGTTCGTCTTTAATTAGTATTCTCCTTCTTTCCGGGTGCATTGGTTTGGGCCCCGAGTCTTTGGCATTAGCCAACCCATTAGTTAAGCAGTTTATGTCCGAATATCCGAATGCCCAATTGACTGCTACTCATTACTCTGTTGAAGAAAGTGCGCAGATATTAGAAACACTGAGCAAGGATTGTGGGAAGGAATATGCAGAAGGAAAGGACCTTTATAGAATTAACATAGATGACCCCGACAGCGGACTTAAAGTGGTCGCATGGGTCGATATGAGTACACAGACAATAGAATGCGCTGTCAAGTACGGGACAGATGACGAGAAGACGATATCAGACGATAAAGGAGAAGAGAAGAAATGCAAATCCCATGCTGAAGAGAAATGCTATGGTGAACATGTTTACTGGTTCGACTCATGTGGCCACAAGGAAGACAAGAAACAATACTGTGAGCACGGATGTGAGAATGGCTTCTGCAAGAAGATTGGAGAAGGATGCACGGATACTGACGGCGGTGAAAACATATATGAAAAAGGAACCTGTGAAACAGGAAGCCAGACTCTTTCCGACCACTGCAATTCTGACGGAACTCTCACAGAGAAATACTGTGATGATAACGGTGAGATAAAGGCGGAGACTGTTGAATGTCCTGAAGGATATGAATGTTCTGATGGTATGTGTCTTGGACTAAAAATCGAAGAATGTTCATCCCACAATGAATACAAATGTTACTCAGCCCATGTTTACTGGTACAATTCATGTGGAGTTAAAGAAGAAAAGAAGGAGTATTGTGAATATGGATGTGAAGGCACAGAATGTATAGAATGTACATCACAACATGAGTACGCGTGTCATGATGGTGATATTTACTGGTACAATTCATGTGGTTTCAAAGAAGACAAAAAAGAGGAATGCCCTTATGGATGTGAAAATGTTGAATGTTCTCAGGAGAATTTAGATGAATGTCAGACAGATATTGATTGTGATGATAGCATTATTTCAACCAAAGATTTTTGTACGGGAGATCCAAAAATATGTTACAACATGGAAATCCTATGGTGTTTGTCTGACGATGGTTACTGTCCATCTAGCTGTAATCATCTTAATGATAACGATTGTGAAGAGTCTGATTGTTTGCTCTCTTTACCTGTTACATATATTAATACATCAACATCGGTAAACTCAAACATTTGGGTTCTAAATTATCAGGGCAATGGATCTCAAGTTTTATGGAGTACTGGAAATATTTCCGTTGTAACGGTTGTTCCGAATTCAGGACCTTCTGTAACACTAATGCCACAAGATGTAGGTTCAACAACTCTTACTGTAACGGATAATTCTGTAGGACCTGACTGTAGTGTTTCTATACCGATCGATGTGTATTCCATATATTAGGTGGGAGTTAAGTTCCAGGGACTGGAATGTTTAAATAATAAAAATACGCTGAGGACAAGATTCGAACTTGCGAAGGATTTCTCCCATAGGGTTAGCAACCCTACGCTTTAACCACTCAGCCACCTCAGCATTATTTCTTCTTGTTTTTTAATTTTGGTATTATTATGTGGCTTTATTACTTTAAAAAATCTTTGCGTGTTTTTGTATCCTGCCATTCTGATCTTTGAATTACTTTCCTCAAGCCAGAAATTAAATCCAATATCTTTTAGTATCTCTTTTAGTTGTTTGAGATGCTCAATTGAACTGCTTGAAATGTCTATAACAGGATTTTGATATTTTCTACCTGTTCGTCTTAGATATACTGACCCATTTGTGTCAAATATGCCTCTTATATAATGTGGCCAATATTCATGATTGTTTACTATCACTTTGGGTATTTTGAAATTGTCATCTCTTTTACCTATTGGAAATTCCAGCATTACATGAAAAGTTTGTATGGCTTCTTGGTCACATGATCTTATACCGATTAAATATCCTCCTTGATATGATCTTTTGATGATCTTAGTTTCCCTTGAAAGTATTCTGTCGAATAACCATTTTACGCGATTTTTATAGTATTCAAGCTCTTCTTTGTTTCCTCTGACTTCAAGAACATGGCTTTCACCTGCCGTGTACATGCTCCCATTGCCTGCAAATATGCCGCATGTTTCACCAAGAATCTCCTGATTAAGGGATAATAGTTCTTTCATAATAACATTTAAAGATTAGCGCCTTAAAAAACAAACTTTCCAAATCTTTATAAATCTAACATAGCTAATATCATTAATTCAAATAATCTTGATGAGGTGGGTTAAAATATGGCAATAAAAATACAGTGCGTTTCCGGAACATACGGTAAAGATGTTTTCACAAATAAAGGAATGTTCTGCGGAAAGGTAGAAGATGTGGAGTGCGACCTCAAACGATTCAAAATCCGTTCTCTTGTTGTAAGGGCAGCTAAAGAATCATATATTTCCAAAATGCTTGGCAGCAAGAAAGGAGTGATTATACCTTTTCCTATGGTTGAATCAATGGGAGATATAGTATTAATCAAACACATATCACTTCCGGTATCAGATGAATCAGAAGTTCCAGAGCCACACGAAGCAGTTGAACCAGTGGTTTGATTAAATTGATTTTGAGAGAATTTCTGATCTTCCTTTTTTGATCAGAACCATATTTTCTATTCTAAATCCACCTATGTTTTTTACATATATTCCGGGCTCTACTGTTACAATCATATTCTTTTTTAGAACATCTCCAATACTTTCATGGACAGTTAATCCAACTCCATGACCAAAACTGTGATAAAGTTTGTAACCGTTTCTTTTGAAGAATTTGATCTGTAATTCATTTATTTTTTCAACATTTGCACCATGAGTTAGACTATCTATTATTTTGTCGTGAATTAATTTTGCATCTTCGTATATCTTCTTTCTCTCAGCGCCTAATTTGTCGATAAACATTCTTGTAATATCTGAACAGTATCCGTTGTATTTACATCCGGTGTCA
>DAOWAL010000115.1 GCA_030634615.1 Candidatus Aenigmatarchaeota archaeon
TTTACCATCTGTAAATATTCTTGCTATCGGGGGTTCGTTTACAGAACGGAATGCATCCCTCCTTGTTGTGTGCATTTTCCTGACCTTTGTTCCACGCATGAAATGACAGTACTTATCATTCGTATTTGCGTGCATGCAAACACCAACTTCGCCTATGTCAGAAAGTGCAACATGGGAAGCACACAATATGTTCATCCCGGCATCGCTCGAACCCCTGTCGCTTGATCTTTGGGACCCAACAAGCACGACCGGTTTGCTGAGATTTTTCAAAAAGAATGAAAGAGCAGCTGATGTGTAATGGAGAGTATCTGTTCCGTGCGCAACTATTGCTCCCCTGTTTCCGGAATTCAGTTCTTTTGCGACATGCTTTGCAAGTTCCTGCCAGTCGCTTGGATTAAAATCCTCGCTCATCTTGTTGATTATTCCTGACATCTTAAGATTTGCAAACTTTGCAAGTTCAGGTATGTTGTGTAAAAGTTCTTTTGGATTATCAACTGCATACACGCCACCTGTTTTATAATCAACCCTTGATATAATCGTACCGCCGGTTGAAATCATTGCAACCTTTGGTTTGCTTGAGTCAAACTCTGTTTTCAGCAGGGACTTTTTTGTCTTGCCCATTTCATAGTCAGCTTCCTCTTTAACCGATTTTGGCTCTTCTGTTTTAGACTTTGATATATTTGACCCTTTTATGCAAAGTCCCATGTTGTAACCACTGTCTAATTTGATTATAACAGTTCCGGAATCACCATTATCAGATTTTGGCATCAGAATCCCTTCATAACTTTTCCCTGATTTTTCAACTGAGATTCTGTCGCCTACATTCATCCCTTTTTTCTTAAGCATGCCTGCGAATTCAGAAGAATACATATAATAGATTATTTGCTAAGGTGATTAAAATATTAATCAGAAATCGCCGATATTTCTCTGCTCATCTCTAATTTGCTTATCGTTAGAGACCCCCTTTTTCATACTATACAGCGTCTTTTTCATTATCTTTTCCTTTCTGTGGGCCGTCCAGTAGTATGCTTCGTCTCTTGTGTTTTTTGTCATGAGTATCATTATTCTCCCAAGTTTACTTCTTCCAACCCTTCCTCTTCTCTGTATGAGACGTATTTCACTTGGTACTGGCTCGTAGAAGACTGCAAGTTCCATTTCAGGAATATCTATCCCTTCCTCACCAACTGATGTTGTTGCAATTACGTTGTAAACACCATCTCTGAAATCGGATATTCTTTTCTTTTGCTCATTCTGGGTTATGCCTTCCTTCTGTCCCATGAATTCGACAGGTTTTGCATTATCAACTCTTGAAAGTTTACTAACAATTTCCTTTACCATTTCCCTGTAATTTGCAAATACTATTATCTTTGAATTGGAATCCTTCCTAAGCTGGTTGCTCACTATTTCACATAACTTAGAAATCTTAGGATGTGTGTAGCCTTCTTCATTCAATTTGTAAGCGATTCTTATCGCTTCAGTGACAAGTTTATCTGAAAGAAGCCCTTTTGACGATTTTGTATTATCACCTGACATTTTTTTAAGATATTTTGCAAGTGATGAAATTCCCTGTGTTTCCAACATTGTTAAGGCGTGATCTATTTTTATGGCCTGAGAAACTGTCATGACACCCCAGAATTTCATCGGTCCGTTGTCCCTTACCTGTAGCTTTCTATTGAGATCCAGTAAGTCCCTGCGGCTGACAACACGTGACGGTTTTGTAAAACCAATTCTTCTAAGACTCGAAACTTTTTTGTCAAATACTTTTCTCAGATAAGTTCTTGGTTCATCAAAACTCTTAGGAAGACTTACCGATATCCACTCGACTTCCTTTTTCTGTACCCATGGTTTTACATCATAATCATCTTCTGTTCTTATCTCAACCTTTTCTATTCCAAGGTTTGTCATTATTTCGTCTATTTTGCTTTTGGTACCACCGGGTGAAGCAGTAAGACCTAAAATCAATTTGTTGTCTGCCTCGTCATCGTATTTTTTAGCAATGAAGGGATAAGCATAATCGCCAACTGCATGATGCGCTTCGTCAAAGACCACAAGCGAAAATTTCTTAAGAGATATTCTGTCGTTTTTCAGATCGTTTTTTATGGTCTGGGGTGTTGCAAAAATAACTTTTGCACTCTCATACGCATGTGTTCTGTCTTCTGGTTTTATTTGCCCTGTGACAAGAACAAAATCATCCTCTGGCAGTTCCATTAGTTTTTTGAATGAATTGAAGTGCTGTTCTATCAGCGGCTTTGTTGGTGCAAGGATAAGAACCTTTGACGATTTGTTTTTTTCCATCTTATAAGCCGCAACAACAATAGCTATTGCTGTTTTTCCAAGACCTGTTGGAAGTACGCAAAGCAAGTTATTCCTAATTGCACTTTGTAAAACAGTTTCCTGATATAATCTCGATTCTAATACATTTTTCTTTATCAGAGGATGATTTACAAATTTCATAAATAATAAATTGGTTCGGAGTTTATTATTTTAACATCCTACATTAAGCTTATTACTTAACCATGCCAATAATTAAAAAAACGACAATCAGCAGGTGTTTTAATGAGTAAAGGAATACTCGGTTTGATAGAGAAGGTAAAAATTCATAACAATGGCAAAGTTGTTGAAGCAGATGCGCTAGTCGATACCGGCGCTGCCATGACCTCGATTGATCTTGACCTTGCAACAGAAGCACAGCTTGGTCCGGTTAAAAGGACATTCAAAGTAAAAGCTCCGATAACAAAATCAGTTGAGCAAAGACCTGTTGTCATGGTAACAATTGAAGTCGGAGGCAGGAAAATCGAGGTTGAAGCAAACCTTAAAGACCGTTCCCATATGAAATATCCTATTCTCATAGGAAGAAACCTGTTGTACAGAAACTTCTTGGTCGATATAGAAAAAAGCCCAGAAAAAGTCGAACAATGATTGCAAAATATTATAATACACGATTTCTTATAATTGACTATGTGTTATGCTATTCCGGGAAAGGTAGTTGAAATAAAGGGAAAAGTTGCAATTGTTGACTATTTTGGCGAGAAGAGAAACGCTCTGAACGAATTCTCAGATCTCAAAATTGGTGAATATGTTTATGCCCAGGGTGGATTTATTGTCCAGAAATTACCGGAAAAAGAAGCAATAGAATCACTAAAAGAATGGGAGGATGTGTTTTTCACATTAAAGCGCTTGGATTCAAAGATTTCAGAAACGCCCATAACATCTGCATCAAAGGATAAGAACATAAATGATATAATCAGAAAAGCGGCAGAAGGTGTTCCATTAAGAAAAGATGAAATGGTAAAACTTCTGAAAATGAAAGATCCTGACGCACTTTTCAAAGCTGGCAACAAGTTCAGGAAAGAGAAACTCGAAAACTCCTGCTGTGTTCACGGTATAATTGAATTTTCAAACTACTGCAGAAAAAACTGTACGTACTGCGGGATAAGAAAAGAAAACGAAATCAAAAGATACAGGATGACTGTTGACGAGATAGTCAGCGTTGCAGAACATGCAGTAAACGAGCTTGGTTTCAAAGCACTCGTGCTTCAATCAGGTGAAGATGCCTGGTACACCACAGAAA
>DAOWAL010000087.1 GCA_030634615.1 Candidatus Aenigmatarchaeota archaeon
CTCGATAAATCCGGAGAATTCAGGGATGCGAATGAATTTGCAACAATGTTAAACGCATGCGGAAAAATGGGTCAGGCAAATATTGGAATTTCTATATGTTTAAACGGTGAAAAAGCATTTGAAAAAGTAAAAATGCTTTTGGAAAAATACAGAAGAGAAATAGGAAAGGGCGTTGGCTGGGTACACTCAAAAGTAAATGATCCTGAAATTACCAAAAGAAAGAAAGGGATCTATATTCTTACAGGTTCAAAAATATCAGAACATCTCATTTCAAATGTGATTTCTATCATGAACCACTCAGGTGTTTTCCAGGATAAACCACTTTTTGGTATAGCCGATTGTGATAGAGGGATAAAAATATCTGCGAGAGCAAGTGATGCATTAGTTGAAAATGGAGTGAAATTAAACGAAATAATGAGCGAACTTGCAGAAAAGCTTGGTGGAGAAGGCGGAGGTCACACAGGAGCGGCCGCAGCCGTGATACCAAAGGAAAACGAGGAAGCATTTATAAATATGACTGAACTAATACTAACAAATATTGGTGTTAACTATGGGAATGAAAAACAAACCGAGACTGAAGGAAGAGAAGAAAGAGGAAACTCCGGAGCAGAAATCAACTCCGGAAGCGGAAGAGAAGACCGAGAAGATAATGGTCAAGAAGTGGAAGGGAAAGGACTGGTTCAGTATTTTGGCTCCAAGTGAACTTGGATCAAGAGTACTAGGACAAACACCTACTACAGACCCAAAGTCACTCATGGGAAGAAACATGACAGTTGGTATTCCTGATTTAGTGGGAGATAGATCAAAGTACTACATGAGAATTCAGGTCAAAATAATCAAGATAGATGATAAAACATGTCTTACTTCATTTGCAGGTTTTGAATGTGCCAGAGAACACCTTCTCAGAATGGTTAGAAAAGGAAACAAAAAAGTGGAAAATGTTTTTGATGTTGTTACAAAGGACGGATGGTTCCTTAGATTGAAACCATGGGCAGTACTTAACGGAACACCACCATCAACGGTTTCAACTGATATGAGAATATTCATGAAGAACTTTTTCAACGAGTTTGCAGGTAAAAACCCAATGTCCGAACTCGTCAGAAAAATCATTTCAACTGAGCTTCAGATGAGAGTTAAAAGAGAGGGGAGCAAAATATACCCTGTCAGGTTCTCAGAAGTTGCTAAGATAAAGGTTTTGAAATCACCTGAGTTTAAGAGTGAACTTCCTAAAAAAGCTGAAGAACCGAAGCCAGTTAAAAAAGAAGAAAAACCCAAAACTGAAAAAAATGAAGAAATAAAGGTTGAAAAGAAAGTAGAAGTCAAACCAGTTAAAGAAACAAAAACAGACAAAAAAGAAGAAAAGAAATGATTATGAAAAGACACGTTGTCTTTATTGATAAACCAAAAGGACTTACTAGTTTTGATGTTGTCGAAAGAGTAGGACAAACTCTTGGTTTTCAAAAAGCTGGACATACAGGAACACTTGATCCTAATGTTACAGGTCTTATGTTAATAGCTCTTGGCGAATCAAGAAAAGCCATGCCGGTTCTTATAGGTCTTGACAAAGAATACGAAGGGACCATGCTTCTTCACAAAGATGTTGAAAAAAAGGACATAGAAAAGGCGTTTAAAAAATTCACAGGCGAAATAATCCAGCTTCCTCCGGTAAGATCAAGGGTTGCAAGAAAGGAGAGGAAAAGGACTGTTCATTTTCTTAAAATCAAAAAAATAGATAAAAGGGAAGTGCATTTTGTTGTCAATTGTCAGGCAGGGACATACATAAGAAAACTTGTGCACGATATAGGTGAATTTCTCAGTTGCGGCGCACATATGGCATGGCTTAGAAGAACAAAGATAGGACCATTCGATATAAAGCAGGCTGTTGAACTCAGCAAGGTTTCTGCCAAAGATATGGTTGAACTTGAAAAAATACTAAAGAAGATCGATCTTAAATCAGTATAAGCTACCTACTAATCGATTCAAAAAATAAGAAACGGTTCACCACTTTTTCCCGAGTACATGACTAAAAAAGCAGATGTATGGGACGATGAGGTTGTCGGAATTTTTGATAAATCGGGGAACATAATAGCTCTTGGCAGAGCATCCGGTAAAAAGATCAAAACGAGCAGGGTTTTCAATTGATCAAGCAAACAATGAAATTATTATCGAACCGATAATGATTAGAGAGGCTGCAAAAAGCCGAATCCATTTCTGGTCTTCTTTTAGAATCTGACCACCAATTATTACTGCAAATAACACGCTTAACTGTCTTAATGCAATGACATAACTTACATTTTCAAAAACAAAGACGATGAGTATCATACAATACGCTAAGAGATTGAGACTTCCTGTCAATAGTGCAATTTTCTTACTTATTTTCCATTCTTTTCGTATGGCTTTGGTCCCATTTGTTAACAGTATGTAAATTGCTATTGTGAGTATGAGGAAAAACGTAAACAAGAACAGAAATGCTACAGGATTTATAGAATCCACACCCTTTTTATCTAAAAGAGAATATATTACAATTGACATCATTGCAAACAATGCCATTACTGTTTCCCTGAGTTTTTTCCTGTAATTATTTTTTCTGTTTGAGATTACCATAATCCCTAAAACTATAATTATAACTCCAATAGCTCCTTCTAATGATACATTTTCACCAAGAAACATGATGGCAAAAATAAGTATAAAACCCGGGGCTGCTTTTGTAATTGGGAAAACATACGACAAATCTCCTTTTTCATATGCTTTGGAAAGAAATATCCAGTATATAGCATGTACAAATCCGGATATCATGGCAAATAAAATAGTTGTCGTACTAACAGTTTCTATGAGTAGAAAGTAGAGAAACAATGGTAACAGAACAATTGTTCCAAGGATTTCATGCAACAGTACGAACACAATTTTATTGCCTGATTTTTTCAGGCGGAATCCTACAAATGCGTTAATTGCAGCTGATAATACAACAAGTAGGATAGTGAACGGTAGCATAGAAATACTATATTTGCGATATTTTATATATTATGATTCTACTCAAGTTTTAGATAAAGATAAAAACCCAAAAACATATTGATATTATACACAATTGCATGCCTCGGTAGCTCAGCTGGTAGAGCGCAGCGTTGGTAACGCTGAGGTCACGAGTTCAAATCTCGTCCGAGGCTTTATTTTTCATTTTTTAGAAACTAATTTAAATAACATTATCGTATATAGGTAATATGCCGTGTGGAAAGAAAAGAAAAAGAAAGAAGATGAAGAAACACAAACTCAAAAAGAGAAGAAAGAAGATGCGACACCGAAAGAAATAATAAGTAAATTAACTACTTTTTAGGAAATAAATTTATTTAAATACTGAAAGTAAGTTTTATTCATGGTATACATCTTCAAATTTGAGAAGGGGTACGGAAAAAATTTAGGTCTTGGTAATTTCGGTGTGGAAGAAGCTGCACTATCCGGTCTTGGTAAATACAGATCTGTAAGAAGGGCTCAAAAAAAATTTGACATAAATTTCAATCCTGACACCATCGTACCTAAAAAAAACAAAGGTAATACACCATTGCTCTTAGGAATTCCTGTAAACCCAGACCCTTCACAAAAAAGATTTTTATACGGTTTTGAAACTAGGCTTGCTAAAACTATCAAAACATTGAATAATTTCATTCCTGAAGGCGACGAATACAAATGTTCAAGTTGCAGTGAACCTGCAAGAACTATAGTACCCGCGTTTGATGATAGCAATTACAATTACATTTTAAATAGTCCTGATTATTATTGTATACCTTGTGCAGACTCAGTAAAAAATGATTCTAAATATCCAATTGCCATTTTTCCAATAGCGTTTGAATCAGTATTCAAATTTGGTCCTTTCATGAATCAGGCATATCAGGTTTTTCGGAAGGCGACAGGTATTGACTTAAAAATGTTCGAAGGTCTTCCCAAGAGGGAAAGAAGGGAATATGCCGAAGAATTCATAAGGGAACTTGCCGAAAAGAGAAAACATCATATTCCAGGACAAAATCCTATGGAAAATAAACAAGGATCCCTTTTTTGAAACCTTTAAAAATACCGTCTGTTAAAGTGTATTACATGGACGAACAGAACGAAACAAAGATTTCTCTCAGTATTCATATTGTAGTTGGAATCATAGCAGGATACATGTCTAGCATGTTTGGTGAAATGTTGTATTCACTTGGTATTGCCATTGCTTTACTTGCAGTTACTGGCTATGCTGTTTCATTTGCTCTTAAGAAAAAGGGCATTAAATGGTGGTTGGCAAACGGTGGAATTGTTTACATTTTAGTTTGGGTGCTAGTGTGGGTTTTTGCGTTTAACTTGCCAGCTTAGGTGTATTAATTATGTTAGGTTTAGGTAAAAAACAGGCACAATTCTACCTTTTCGCTGGAAAGGGTGGTGTTGGTAAAACAAGTGTTTCAGCATCAACTGCACTTCATTTCTCAGAGAAAGGTAAAAAGACCCTTATAATTTCGACAGACCCGGCACATTCGCTGTCAGATTCATTCAAAACAGAAATTGGCGGGGATGTTAAAAAACTCAGGAAAAACTTGTTTGCTGTTGAAATTGATCCCAAAAAATCAATGGCTGAATACAAGGAAAAACTAGCACCGCAAATGGAAAAAATGGATTTTTTAAAAGGCCTTGGCCTTGAAGATACCCTTGACGTTGCAGGGAATACTCCTGGTGTTGATGAAATGGCAGCACTTGACAAATTCCTGCAGTACATGCAGTCAGACGAATACGATATGATCATATTCGATACAGCACCCACAGGCCATACGCTCAGGTTCCTTTCACTGCCTGATGTACTCGATTCATGGGTTGGAAAGATGATCAACCTGAGAATGAAATTTTCAGGAATGATGGGAATGTTTAAAAAATTCCTTCCGTTTGGTGACGGTGACGAAAGTCCTGAAAATTTTGGGACAGAGCAGCTTGATGCAATAAAGGAAAGGATAAAAAAAGCAAAGGAAGTCCTTGCCGATAAGGAAAGAACACATTTCAATATAGTTCTCATACCAGAAGCAATGAGCATCTACGAATCTGAAAGATCCCTTAAATCACTTGCTGAATACAATATACCAGTAGGTAGTATCATAATCAATCAACTTATTCCGGAAAATCACAAATGTCCATTCTGTACTGAAAAAAGAAAAACACAACAGGAACGTGTCAAACAAATTGAAGAAAAATTCAAAGGCCACGAAATCCTCAAAGTGCAACTTTTCAAGGAGGAAGTTCGTGGTTTTGATATGATAGGAAAGGTCTCAAAGGAACTTTATAATTAAGTCCCTTCGGTCCAGCCTGAAAGATACTTTTTCTGCTCTGGTGTAAGCTTATCGATTTTTACGTTCAATGATTTGAGTTTAAGCTCAGCAATCTTTAGGTCAAGCTTGTCAGGTACTTTGAAAA
>DAOWAL010000105.1 GCA_030634615.1 Candidatus Aenigmatarchaeota archaeon
AATGGTAAAATTATCGATAATACACCGTTTAAAAAAATTTACATGCAGCCATCCTCAAGTGATTCCGGTACAAGTATGGGAGCTGCACTGTTTACATATAATTCGATTCTTGGAAAACAGAGGAAATATGTTATTGGTTCACCGTATCTTGGTCCATCATTTTCAAATGATTATATAGAAAAAATGCTCAAAGAAAATAACGCAACTTACAAAAGAATCGATAACGATAAAATCCTTGCAAAAGAAATTGCAGAACTTGTAAAAGAAAACAAGATAGTTTCAGTTTTCAGGGGAAGAATGGAATGGGGACCAAGGGCTCTTGGTAACAGAAGCATTCTTGCAAACCCATGCAATCCTGATATGAAAGATATACTCAATAAGAAAGTGAAGCATAGAGAACCTTTCAGACCATTTGCTCCAATTGTTTTGTTAAACCGTGCCAAAGACTATTTTGACCTGAAAACACCTGTACCATACATGAACATGGTTTATGATGTCAAGAAAAATAAAAGAGAAAAAATACCTTCTGTTACACATGTTGACGGTACCGGGAGACTTCAAACAGTTTCAGAAAAACAAAATAAATTCATGTGCCTGGTTTTACATGAATTCAAAAAACTCACAGGAGTTCCGGTTTTGATCAATACTTCGTTTAATGTAAGAGGAGAACCAATTGTATGTTCACCGGAAGATGCATATAGATGTATGATGGGAACAGGCATTGATTGTATGGCTATTGGAAATTTCCTTGTTTCAAAAAAATAAATTAAACTGGCAACAGATCATATTTCAACAAATTTTCATATATCACTTCTGCAACAAGTCTGTACCCTTCTGGATTGTAATGGAAATATGGTGGACTCTCTTTTTCATTTCTTAGGTACGAGTTATTCGAACCTTGATGATCACAAAAATCAACATATGGTATCTTACTTTCATTTGTAAAGTTTCTAAGTTTATTGTGAAGGTCAGCCTCAACCATGCAATTATCTGAACTGTACGCTCCAGGTATTTCAATCATGAAGAAGTCAATATTATTTTCTTCAGTTAATTTCTTCATTTCTCTTATCGCATCAAAACTTCTATCGATACCATCATCCCTGTCATGTCTATCTTCGCTAAATTCGACATGTCCAAATGTGGCATAGAGCGCTTTTGACACGAATCTGAAAAAGTGTGAATTTTTCACCAAAAATATATTCATACTTTGCGGAAGCGGCATGATCAATGGTGTTATATCATTATCATATATTATAAAACTTGTTTTCGAATCAGCGGCCACGAAATTAAATGTTTCACTGTCTTCTCCAAAAATCTTACCGAAAAGATGACTGTTTTGCGGAGATATGTCATTATCATGGAATTGCAGTATGACAAGGTCAGGATTATATTCAATCGCCTTTTCCCTCAGCATCACGAGTTCTTGTTCGGTGTTGTACCCGGCTATGCCAAAATTATATACCTGAAAATTAAAATCATCTGATTTGCTATTCAAAATTTCTTCAAGGTGATAAGAATAAGTTTCACTAGGTTGTACACTTGTTGTATCAGTAAATGAATCCCCTATTGTAACAATTCTGAAAGTTTTTTCCAGTTTTGTTATCTCATATTTTTCATAATGCGTTCCGTAAGAATCGCATCTTGTGGTATGCACATTTACATCTTCATTATATATACAAACACCGGTCTGTATGTAGAGAAGACTGTCGTTTCCTGTACTGTATTCTTCTCTGAAACTTTCATATATTCCATAATTCTGTGGAGCTAAAAAAACTCTTGATAGAATTTCACATACTGCTATGAAAATAATTACGGAAATTAGTAGTAACAATATTTTCTTAATTTCGATTTTCATAATTAAACTATGTTGCAGTTTTTAAAAAATGAAAATTCAAATCTGAAAATTTAGTACAGACAGTAAACCCCTGATATCTCTTTTTATGTCCAGAAAAGAGCGTATATTTCTTAACTGTTTATACATGTAACTGGGTCTCATGTAAAATTTCCTGTAAGCTAGTTTTTGAAATTCTATGAGTTCTTCATATGAAAAATTTTTGTTTATGGAAAAATTCATGGAATGGTAACTGAAAGAATTTTTTGATGTATCGGGTATATCATCTTTTACCATTTCAAAAAGTTCAGTTCCTGGTAAGGGCGTTACTATAGAGAAAACTGTGAAATCCGGTTCCTGCTCCTTTGCAAAGTTTATGGTTTTCATTATATCTTCTTTTGTTTCATCCGGAAACCCTATCATGAAAAGTAGTTTTACTTTTATACCGTAAGATTTTGTTAGTTCAATGGCCTTTCTTGCTTGATTCAGAGAAAAACCTTTTTTCATGAAGCGTTGTGTTTTTTCTGATCCGGACTCGATTCCATAACCGATTCCATAACAACCATTTCTTGAAAATGTTTCCAATGTTTTTTTGTCAATACAATCTACTCTAGTCAGGCAATTCCATTTTAGATTAAGATTTTTGAGTTCTTCAGAGATATCCATGGCTCTTTTTTTATCCAGCGTAAATACATCATCCCAAAAACTAATATCTTTAAAACCGTAGTTTTTAAGAACTTCAAGTTCTGATCTAACCCTTTCAACTGAAAAAAATCTTACCTTTCTACCAAAAGTGGTTTTGGTACAGTATATACAATCGTATGGGCATCCTCTACTTGTTATCATATGTATTGCAGGTATTTTTTTGTAGTTTACTGGGGATGGTCTATATTTTTTTAATGGCACCAGATGCCACGCAGGAATTGGAATTTCATCTAAATTTTCTATAAGCGATATTGGATTTGATATTATCTTACCATTTTTGTAGATAGTAAGTCCTGGTATATCACTATCCCACTTTCCATTTTTCTTAATTAATTTGAGAAATGAAAATTCAGCTTCTCCACGTATTATATAATCAACATTTTCGTTTTTTACAGCATCAATTTTGTTAGTTACGTAAGGACCTCCCAGTACTGTCATTATTTTGTTGTTCAATTTCTTTACTCTTGAACATAACTCTTCTGCTGTATCGAAATTTGATATATTCGTAGAAATTCCTATAACATCTGGATCAAAATCAATAATTTTTTTAACTGTATTTTCTATTGTAATATTTTCTACGAGAGCGTCTATTATATCTACTTCAAAACCATTTTCTTCAAGCAATCCCGCTATTGACATTAATCCTAGTGGTGGGATTATGGGAGCAACTTTACTAAGCTTACTGTATGCAATTTTCTTACAGTCTGGAGGAAGAATAAGTAATGTTCTAATCTTTACACCTCAATTCTTTTAGTGTTATTTTGATCATCTTATATCACCTTCTTCATTTAATATTGGGATTACTTCCATGTTTTCAACCTAAATAAATTTCCAAGTATTGTCTGGTAAGCATCACATGGTGACCAGCATCCCGGACAGTTTCCTTTCTTTATATCCTCCCTTACTTTTTTTGCTTTTTTACTATTCCATATTTCCAACAGATTATAATCATTTTCTCTCAGATTACCTAGTTTGATATCTGAGTGCATGCATGGATAAACATCTCCATTGTTGTCTATGAAACATGATGATGATAATGCAGCGCAGCTGAAAGGGACCTTTCCGCGTTCAATATACTTTTCTAAAAATTTTAGATATCTTCTTTCAATTATTGGTATTGGGGATAGTTTGAATTTATTTGTTTTCCTCGCTGTTTGGACATCTTTTAATATATTATCATTTTCCGAAACTGAACCTTTTTTACAGTTGGAATAATAGTGCGGTGAAGTGTGGAATATGTTAAAATGGAACTCATTGCTTTCAATATCGGGCAGAACGCCTTTCATGCTATTTTGCATATTTTCAATGTCTCCGATGTTGTGTTCTGAAATAGTGTATCCAATATATGTTTCGAAATTATGCGACTTTGAAAGCTCTTTTAGTTTTTTGTATGTCTCTGTAGATTTGTCCCAAAAACCGTTACATCCTCTCACATTATCATGTATTTTCTTTGATCCGTCTATACTGACAACGACAAGAAATTTTGGAAAGTTTAACTTATCTATTTTTTCAACAGTTTCTAAAATCTTTTCTGTCAAAAGTCCATTTGTTGTTAAATTGAGTAATGATGTGTCAGTTTTTTCTTGTATAATCTTAACTATATCTTCAAGATCATCTCTTAGAAAAATCTCTCCGCCAGTTAAATGTATCCACTGGGTGTTTAGTTTTTCAAAAATTTTTCCTATTTCTTCTGGTTTTAATTCATCATTGCT
>DAOWAL010000083.1 GCA_030634615.1 Candidatus Aenigmatarchaeota archaeon
CGGTGGTACCCAGAGGGTAAAATATACCCTGAAATGTTATGACAAAAGCTGATATTATCACGAAAAATTTTGAAAAACCGTAAATATCTCTCAAAGGAAGTTTATTTGCAAAAAAAATCAAAACGTTGAACATGAAAAGTGAAAAAAGATAGGAAATATCTGAGGATAAAACAGAAAAAACTGAAACTAAAAAAAAGAAAAATAGCTTTGTTTTCGGATCGAGACAATGAAAAAAACTTTTTTTTTCAATATAAAATAACATGATTAGACCTCTAAAATCTTTTTAAAGTCGATTTTAACGCCGCGTTTTTTCAGCATGTTTGATATCCTGATTGTCTTTGGTATTTCAATTCCGATTTTTTCAAGCAAAGGGTTTGAAAAAACGTCGTAAGGGGATCCGTTGAGCACAAACTTACCTTTATCCAGAACAAGTATCCTGTCAGTATATTTCAACAACCATTCAACCTTATGTTCTATGACTATTATAGTCTTTTTCCTCTTTTTTAGTTTGAGCAGTATGTCGTATATTCCTTTTGTTGCCCTGTAATCAAGCTGGGATGTCGGTTCGTCGAGGACAAGTATATCCGGATCCATTACAAGGACACTCGCCATGCAAACCTTTTGTTTTTGTCCATGTGAAAGGGTAAAGGTCTCCCTGTCTGAAATATCATTCATGCCCAGATCGTTAATGACATTCTCAACCTTTTTTTTTATTTCATCTTTCGAAAGGCCCATATTCTCAAGCCCGAAAGATATCTCATCCTTAACGTCTATGGAAAATATTTGCGAATCAGGATCCTGGAACACCATGCCTATATGCTTTGCCATGTCAAACACCTTGAACTTTTTTGTGTTTTTGCCGCATATCTCGACATCACCTGAAAAACTGCCCTTTATCATGTTTGGGATTATACCGTTGAGACACATTGAAAAAGTAGTTTTACCTGATCCCGTACTGCCGACAATACCAACAATTTCACCGTCCTTTACATCAAGGCTTATATCGTTGAGTACGGGTATTTCCGAATATGAAAATTTGAGATTCTTTATGTTTATTCCCATATACAAAACCTTTCCAGTTTTGACCTGAAAATAAGCATCCATGCAACCGAAAATTCAAGTATCCCCTGAACCGCATTAAGACCGAATATTATCCACCACGGCAAAAATTCAATTGCCTGAACCGGAGTCATTCCCGTCCATATGGGTATTGCATAAAAATAATTCAACGGTATGACCAGAAATCCTCTCAGGATCAACGCAAAAATAACGCTTATTGCTATAACTTTGGGTCTGCGGAAATCCGAAAGACTGAGTTTTGAGAACTTCTGGTAAAGAAAAGGCACAAACCACATTGAAAACGTAGCAACCCATTTCATCAGAGCACCCAGCCAAGTGCTAGGAGCAATAAGTGTTATTATTATGGCAGATACAATAGATGTTGCAAGAGCGCCTCTCCACCCGAAAAGAAAGTAAGCCAGAATCCATGGTATTGCCACCAGATCTATCCACATGCCCCACGGGCTAAGATAACCCAAATGCACTATTTGAAAAACAGCCGAAATTGCGGCAAGTATTCCTGCTGATGTTACAACTATAGTATTTTTCATGATCTCACCTCTATGTGGACATAGTCATTGTCTTTTAATGATAATTCTTTTCTCAGATTGACTGGTGATATTATTTCTACAATATCAGAAGGGTGATGGGTTCTCTCCGGTATTATTACAGCTCCCTTTATTTTTTTGTTTATTACACAAGCAAAAGATAGTATATTACCAAATGTTCTTTTATTCCGCTCAAATCCCTTGATCAATATTGGTTTTCTTTTCTGCATTTCAATTTTTGCTTTTATATCATGAACACTTTTCATTCGAATATTAAGTGTACCAAGATGTGGTCGGAAGCCGTTCTTTTCATGGAACTGCATAAAGTATTTATCTTGACCAACATAGTAACTACCTTCACCTGATCCCGATACAAGATTACCACCAAATGAAATTGCATCTTCACCTGAACGTTCTATTATATTTCGTAACTCTATGTATTTTTTTCTCATGAATGATATTCCCTTATCAGTAATTGTTATTATTTGACCTCTGTGCTGGGAAGTTCTTCCAATAAGACCATGGGTTTCAAGATATCTTATTTTTCTTGATATTGTCTGCTGAGAAGAGTCAAGTTTTTTTGCAAGAGCAGATGTTGTAACATTGCCCTTTCTTTTGGAAAGTTCTATCAGAATGTCAAGTATTTCTTTTGCCATAGAATGTATTTTGGTGTTATTACTTAAAAATGTTATGCTTAACGAAAATGAGTAATTATTCACTCTTCTTCAAGTGAACCCATGCTGTACATCTCTTTTATAATTGCAACAAACTTTTCAGTCATCTCTCTGCAACGTTCCAATAGGGTTTTTCTGACAGCATTGTAAAAAACGTGCCAGTATATCCACCACATGAACATTACGAACTTGTTACCTTCAAATTTGTGCCTGACGGTTGGTTCAATTTCCATTCTAAATGTACCCTCGTTTTTGGCTTTGTATTTGAATCCGACCATTTTAACAGAAAAAATAATCTTAGAAAATCTACCAGTTGTTCCGGTATGTAGGGCCATTCTATGATGATACATTTGTATTGGATCGCCTGACCAGTCCCACATCCACCTGGGCTCGCCTGTTCCCACTGTTGTAACTTCAAAACAATTTCTTAGTATAGCTGTTCCCTCACGTGTCCATGCAAGTGGATCAGAACCAGAATAATTTATCCACCTAGTCCTTCTGGGGGCAAGACAATCATCATCAATCTGGAATTTACCCATTAAAATCACCCGCTCTCTTCTCTAAGCTGTCTGAGGAATTCATGAATGTTTCTGCCAAGTATTGATGTCATGTTTCTGCAGTCATCTGCATATTCTTCCCTTTTCTTAAAATAGAACGATCTATGCCACATTACACGCATCATTTCATAAAAAAGTGATCTCTGCCATATGGTGTCCTGGGGGTATTCTGTTCTCATGACAGGTTTTATTATAATTTCCGCCTTTCCTGATTTTTCATCACCATAACCAGATATGTCGACTCTTATGTAAAGGTATGTAAATAAATCCATGTCTTTATGAATATACCATCTAACCTTGAATTTTTCCTTTTCACCTTTACCCCAGTTGAATTTTTCTTCCTGAATGTCTGCATCAGATACCTTGAAAACTGCTTTCATAAGGTCATATACCTTGTAATAAAGTTTTGATGGATTTGGCCCGATATAGTTTATATTAGCTCTTATGGGCTTTTCCCTGAAACAATATTCCTGTAATACCAATTTTGTCCTTGCAAACTGGGGCATATAATCGTCTCCTTCACTGTTTTATTATATTTATATTTGCACCAGTGAAATTATAAATTAATATATCAAAATAAACAGTGTTTTGTATGATTTGGTGGTTAGTTTTCAAGATTATCGGCATTGTAATGATGATAATAGGCGGTCTAATGGTGGTTTTAGGTCCAGGAGTACCGTCACATCAGGAAGTAAGGGGTAGCAACAGCGGAACTAATTTTGGTCTCAGCGCAATTGTTATCGGAATTATTTTGATAGTAGTTGGCGGATTTATTTTGTTTAGTCCATGAAAAGAATTTTTATCCTTTGTATACAATAATTAACCATGGCAGAAGTTGAAAGGCCTCTTCAGAAGATGGAAAAGGCAAGGGAAAAATCAAAAGAAGAGAAGGAAAAAGCGAAGTACAGAAAAGAACTGAAAAAATGGGAAAAAGTGCTGAAAGACTATGATACTGTTGTAGATTATTTTCTATGGAAGGCCAGAGATGGGAAAGGTATATGGGGGGATGTTGTCGTAAGCCCAGCACTTCTTGATCAGATTGTGACATTAAATCCAGTATGTCTTGAAGGTCAGGCTGAAATAATTTATAATGTTTTTGTTTACAGATGCGCAAAATGGCACTACAGTATGGAAAAAGCTGATGAATATTTTACATTATCTCCGACAGCTCCACCAGCATTTGCCGGTGTAATGAATCAGAGAGAACGGTATGAAGGTCAGGTAAAATCAGGACTTGCATCCGCTGCACAGGCTGTTGCTGATTATGAACTTTTGAAGCATGACGAAAGGAAGTACAGAGAAATACTGGATTATTTTGAAATGGGTAAAAAAGACGAACACATACTGAGAGCATTGTTCATAGACCGTGTCGATGCTTATACAGGAGAAGGCTATTCGATGATAAGCATGGCGAAACGTTGGCCAACAATAATAGCTGATTTTCTTAACATGAAATCCGAATGGAGAGATAAAAAAGTTATACGAGAGGGGCTGAAAGTAACAGACGTTGAAGCTAGTGTACTGAAAACCAAGAATGAACTTTTCATAGAATGGAAAAAATTGTTCTTCCCGGATGTAAGAGAAAGGTATGGCAGGATAAAGAATTTGCTTGAATCCAGGAGAAGATCAATAGATGAATACAGGGAATGGTTAAAGCCATACGTCAACAGATTGAAATTGATTAAGCAACATGCTGAGTTCAAAACAGCTGCTTCAAATCTTACAGATATAACAAAGAGCATACAATCACCCGATGGTGAGGTTTTCACAAAAATATGGTTCTGGAAAAGGATTAGTCCTGAAGAAGTGGGCAAACCAATGGTTATTCAGGGGTGGGGTGAAATACCACTTTTCGATGACTGGGTCAAAGAACACATAATACTTCTGGAAGCGAAATATGATTTGATAATATCTGAGGAAGAGATAAGTGCATTAGCAGATGCCTGGTCTGGAGGAAAAGGCGAATGGTCAGAAGGAAGAAAAGGAGAAGGTACGGGATTGTACCACAAGCGTTTGGGTGAAAGGGTTGCAATGTACCCAACCGTGCAAATAGACAACAGGTTCCTTTACTACTTTTTCATTGATTTGGACTATGTATGTGATTACAAGAAAGGTTCATCCGGGCCCATGGTTCTTGAAGACCAGTACTGGCATTTCCATCCGTTTTTGGTCTCTAAAAATTTTGTGCTTTTGATATTGCTTGAACTTGAGTTCAAGAGGAGGAAATTCTCAAAGGAAATAACAAAATTGATTGGTGTTAAAGAACACGAGGAAGAATACATGAAAGAGGCCAGAAAGATGTGGCCTGGCGACGACGTTGATGAAGAAGAGAAAATAAAACTTGGTGATAAGTGGAGAAAATCGTGGAATGACAGCAAAAATAATTGGATAAAGAGGAGAAGCAAGCTGAAAAAATCCCTTAGGCCTGTTTTGAAATATTTCATTAAATTGGGACCGTACGAGATAAATGCCGTGCAAAGAATATCGAAAACTTATGCTTTATATTTTGGCGCTGAGATTGCAGAACTTAGAAATCTCATAAAGGAAACATCTTACAAAATAAGCGGCCAGAGACCATAAACATAATAAATGTGGGTTGTAGTATGATTAAAGTTGGCGTAACAACAGGACTGTACTTTATAGCAAGAGCAGAAGAACTTGCAACATCGCTTAAAAAAATAGGGTATGCACTGACTAGAGGTGCTGATTCTATTGAAATATCCGGTGATACACCTCATGAAATAGATTTTACAATAGGACAGGAAATCCGCCATTTGGCCGAAAAACAGGGGGTAGATTTATGC
>DAOWAL010000135.1 GCA_030634615.1 Candidatus Aenigmatarchaeota archaeon
AAGTATTGCCTTTGCCATGAGTTCTGTAATTCTGTGCGCCTCTTCAAGATCGCTTTTCGAAATGAAAGGTAGAAGATGATCTGAACATGTGTAAGATCCCATTCCACCAGTATTTGGACCGAAATCGCCGACATATGCTCTTTTATGATCCTGAGCAGGCGGTGTATCCCAAATGTGTTTACCGTCTGTAAAGCTTTGAAGTGAAAATTCCTCTCCAATAAGTTTTTCTTCAATAACAACTGAAGGATGCGTCTTTAGGACATCCTCACAATATTTCATTGCATCTGCTACATCATTTAGATGTTCACCATGAACCATGACACCTTTTCCACCAGTTAAACCATCAGGCTTAACAACAAATGAATCAAGTGATTCCAAAAAATCCTTTACACCGTCCATTGATGTAAATGCCATAAATTTCGGTGCTCCTGGAATTTTATATTTCTCGGCAAGAAGTCTGGTAAACGACTTTGATGTTTCAAGCTTTGCCAGTTCCTGTACTGGACCAACAGAGGAAACGCCAATTTTTGCAAGAGCATCAACTGCACCTGAAGCAAGTGGTGCTTCAGGACCCATTACACAAAAATCAGGATTAACAGATTTTGCAAAATTAACTATTGCAGAAAGGTCATCATATCCACCAAGTTCGCATTTCTCCGAGAGCGAGCGTATCCCGGGATTATTGGATTTCATAAATGAAAACAATGAAGGATTCTGAGGTGACGCCTGCAAAGCTTCAGCAAGGGCATGCTCACGTGCACCATTACCTAAAAGAAGAACTTTAACTGTCATATATCGATATTCTGTTTATAATTTAAAAACATTACCATTTTATCATACATTCAATGCAGGATGGTGTTCACGAATCGTGAACGAAAAGTTCATAAACCATGAACAGTGGTTGAGGATCAAATGAGTGGTAGAAAAAGGGACAAGAGCCATGCAGACCAAGTCGAGAGATGGGCACGCTTTGTTAGGGACAATCCCAGGCGGGTATGGAAGGCGGAGCAGAAGAAACTCATAGATTCGCAGATAATCATCGCAAACAGGTTTTATTCGAAGCTTGAGAAAACGTCGAATGGTGAAGAAAAAATCAACAGACTCAGAAACATATAAACCTTGCACAACAGAAGAACTTTAATTGCCATATATCGATATTCAATCGCGGGTTTTTAAAAATATCTACGCTAAAAACGTCAACGAAACTTTTATAAACTATTATATCATAAAATCATTATAATGTTACTATCTATTAGTAAACAATTTATCAGGAGAAAATAAAATGAGCAAATACGCTAATAAAGGATATGGACTTCATGTTGTTACAACTGGTGGGACTATGGATTTTGAATCTAGTCCTAGCTACGAAATGGAAAAAAGCGTTGTAGATTCTCTCGTCCCTAGAAAACAATCGATAATTCCAAGATTTCTAACGGAGAGAGTGAAAATACCTAAAAATGAAATATCATTTTCTAGAGCCTGGATGAAAGATAGCAGAGATATCAATGATGAAGATAGATCTAAAATATTAGACGGCATAATAAGAAGCCCATATGGAAAAGTATTAGTTGTGCACGGAATCGTAGAAATGGATAAAACAAGAGACTATTTAGCAAATCATAAAGATAAGTTAAAGGGAAAAACTGTAGGTATTGTCGGTTCCAGAATGCCTCTTTCAAGCTACAGATCAGATGGTGGATTTCAGTTAGGACATTCTATAGGTGCAATGCAAAAAAGTAAATCTGGGATATACATGTTTCATCCCGACGAAACAAGGGATAAAACTAAGAAATTATTTGAAAACACCGTTTTCCTTATAACTGGTGGTACTGTTGATTCAAATTTCAACGAACATGAAGATACTGCAACCCCATGTGAACATTCTATAATTCCAACTTATTTCAGAGAAACTTTAGGTGTAGCCCCCGAAGAACCTAATTTCGTATTCAAGGAAATTTGTATGAAAGATAGCAGACAACTATCTGAAGAAAATATCCGCCTTTTATTACAAGAATCTCAAAATCAAAGATTTAATGATCAGGTTATTAGTGCTGGAACTTACGCATTGTCAGATTTAGCAGTTCGCTATAAGACAATGGTTGATAAAGGTGAATTGTCCCCGGACTTGAAATATAATTTTTTCGGATCAATGTTTCCCGAAGATGTATATTTGAATGATGGTTGGTTCAATATGGGTTATGTTCTTGGAAGAAAAGAATCATTAAAAAATGGCGTTCATGTTTCAATGCACGGTTGGACCACTCCTCCAGAAAATGTAATGAAGCAATTGCAAGAGGCTAGATTCAAATTGTATGATAAATCACTTAGATGAAACATTTATTTAAAAATCATCCAACTATGTTCCCTTTTTGTTTAGCTTCGTTTTTTGTGTATGATGACATGTAACAAAAATGTTACAACTGTTATAAAATTATCACAGATGTGGTAAAAATATAACATCTGTTAAAAATCATCCAGCCATGCGCCGTTCTTGTTGAGTTTCTTACTGAAGAACTTGCCGATTATATTTGAATTCTTGCCTTGGTGCTGTTTGAAAAATATTTCATTGCCCTTTATGCCGACTATTTCTATTTTCCCTGTCTTGTGAGACATGACGTACTTGAATCTTTTGCCATGACCGTTTAGTTGTTTTTTTGATTCTTCGACTATTTTGTATCCCTTTACAAACGGAACCTGGAAATGTGTCTTGACCCGCTTTACCGGCCTGCACTGGAAAACGTAGTAAGGGACTACCCCAATTCTTGTAAGACCATTCATAAGATCTGCAAGTGTGTCCGGGTTGTCGTTAACACCTTTCAGAAGTACTGTCTGATTGCTAACA